>VBDL01000721.1 GCA_005884255.1 Betaproteobacteria bacterium
AGCTACGCCTGCGCCACCGCGATGACGCCGCGCGATTTCGGCCCGCCGACGCACGCACCGCGCGCGCTGTTTCCCGAGCTGGCGGCGAGGGGCCATCGCGTGGCCTTCGTGTTCGGCTCCGAGCGCTACGGCATGGCCAACGACGACGTCTACCGCTGCCATGCGGTGCTCAGCCTGCCGACGCACCCCGACTACGGTTCGCTCAACCTCGCGCAGGCCGTGCAGCTTGTCGCCTACGACTGGCGCCAGGCGCTCGGTGGCTTCGACGTGACGCCGCGCACCCCCGACGCGCAACTCGCCGACGGCGCGGCCGTGCAAGGCCTGCTCGCGCACTGGCAGCAGGCGCTGGTGCACATCGGCTACCTCGACCCGGCGGCGCCGAAGAAGCTGATGCCGCGCCTGAACGGCCTCTTCAACCGCGCGACGCTGACGCAGGAGGAAGTGCACCTGCTGCGCGGCATCGCCAAGAAGATGCTGGAGCGATGATGTCCCCTTGAGCCCCGCCGCGCGGCACGGATATGGGCGGCGCGCAGCACGATGTGCGGCGCCCGCATACACTGGGCACGACTCATCGAGCCGCCATCATGCTGTTTCAACGCCTGCGTGAAGACATCGAATGCATCCTCGAGCGCGACCCCGCCGCGCGCTCGCGCTTCGAGGCGCTCACCTGTTATCCCGGGCTGCACGCACTGGTCATGCATCGTTGGGCGCACGCCTGCTGGAACCATGGCTTCCTGTGGATGGGGCGTTTCGTGTCGCACGTGGCGCGCTTTCTCACCGGCATCGAGATCCATCCCGGCGCGAAGATCGGCCACCGCGTGTTCATCGACCACGGCATGGGCGTGGTCATCGGCGAAACGGCCGAAATCGGCGACGAATGCACCATCTACCAGGGCGTGACGCTGGGCGGCACCTCGCTGAACAAGCACGCCAAGCGCCACCCGACGCTGGGCCGCGGCGTGATCGTCGGCGCCAATTCGCAGGTGCTGGGGGGCTTCACGGTGGGCGACGGCGCGCGCATCGGCTCCAACGCCGTCGTGCTCAAGCCGGTGCCGCCGGGCGCCACCGCGGTGGGCAACCCGGCGCGCGTGCTGCATGCCGAGGTGGACGCCGCGCGCGAGGCGGCGGCCGCGAAGATGGGCTTCTCCGCCTACGGCGTGACGCAGGGCGACGACCCTGTGGCGCAGGCGATGAAGGGCCTGATCGACAACGCGTCGGGCCATGAGCACCAGATCGCGATGCTGTGGCATGCGATCGAGAAGCTGTCGGCGCGCTCGCGCGAGCTGCCCAGCGAGGAATGCGTGCCCCAGGATGCGCACACCACCGAACAGTTCGATGCCGAGGCCTTGAACCGGCTGGTCAAGTGAGCGCGTGATGTCGCAACTGCTCAAACCCAAAAAACAGTCGTTGCTCGTCTGACCGGGGCACGCTGTTGCCGTCCGGACGGGCGGCGGCAACAGCGGTGCGGCAGGTTCTCTCTCTTCTCCCTTCCCAAGACCTCTGCGCCACACGCGCTGGCGCTTGCTCGGGCGGCCTTTCACCGGTCTTCCGTGAAGGAGTCTTGAAATGCACAGGAGCGAGTTGAATCTTTCAGGCATCTGGGTGCCCCTGGTCACGCCATTCAAGGGCGGCGCGGTCGATCACGCAGGATTGCGGCGCATCGTGGTGCGCTGCGCGGGCGCCGGCGTCGCCGGCTTCGTGGCCTGCGGCAGCACCGGCGAACCCTGGGCCTTGGACGATACGGAGCAGCAGGCCGTGCTGCAGACCGTGCTCGAGACCGCCGGCGGCGTGCCGGTGCTGATGGGCCTGGCCGGCAACCTCGCAGGCCGGGCTGCTGCACTGGTTCAGCCGCGTGGCGGATGCCTCTGCGCGGCCCATCGTGCTCTATGACATTCCGCTGCGCACCGGCGTGCGCATCGAGCCGGCTACTGCGCTGCAGCTCGCCATGCACCCGCGCATCGTCGGCATCAAGGATTGCGGTGGCAGCATGGGCGATACGCAGGCCTTGATCGCCGACGGGCGCCTGCAGGTGCTGGCGGGTGACGACGCGCGCATCTTCGACACGCTGTGTGCGGGAGGCACCGGCGCGATCGCCGCGTCGGCGCATGTGCGCACCGAGCGCTTCGTCGCCTTGCATCGCGCCGTCGCCGAGCAGCGGCTCGATGATGCGCGGCGCATCGCGCAGGAGCTTGCACCGCGAGCCGAACCCGGCGCCGCTTAAGGCGCTGCTGGCGCACGAAGGCCTGATCAGCGACGAGCTGCGGCCGCCGCTGGTGGCAGCCTCGGCGCCGCTGCGGCAGCAATTGGCGATGCTTTAGGCGCGCGGCGGACGCTGCGCCGACTTCGGCCGGAAGGCCTTGCACACCGCGTCGTCGGTCTCGAGGTAGGGGCCGCCGATGAGGTCGATGCAGTAAGGCACCGCGGCAAAGATGCCGGGCACCGGCGGCTCGGCGCGCGGCAGGCCTTCCAGCGTCTCGGCGATCGACTTCGGCTGGCCCGGCAAGTTGATGATCAGGCACTTGCCGCGGATCACGGCGACCTGACGCGAGAGGATCGCGGTGGCCAC
>VBDL01000722.1 GCA_005884255.1 Betaproteobacteria bacterium
CACGGTGGCGTCGAGCTCGGTGATCGCGTTCTGCTCCAGGTAGCGCAGCGTCCAGAAGCGCTCGATGCCAGACTGGAAGCCGTTGTAGGCGCCGTAGGCCGCGTCGAATGCGGAGATGATGGAGAACAGCGCCGCATCCTTGGGCTTGAACGGCGCGGCCAGCGCCGCGGTGCGGCCGTGGCGAGCGCAGGCAATGATCTGCCACTGGTTCACCAGGTCCACATAGCGGCGCAGCGGCGACGTGGCCCAGCTGTACTGCGGCACGCCCATGCCGGCGTGCGGCTGCGGCTTGGTGCCCATGCGCACCTTGATGCCCGGCGCGAGACTGGCCTGGCTGCGGTAGATACCCGGCACGCCGTTCTCGTTGATCCAGCCACCCCAGGTGCTGTTGGCGAGGATCATTGCTTCGGCAACGATGAGGTCCAGCGGTGCGCCGCGCAGCCGCGTCGTGATGCGCACGGTCTCGCTGCCATCGGGCGCGCGACCGTCATTGCCTTCGAGGCGGAAGTTGTAGTCCGGGCGGTTGAAGTTTTCCGGCTTGCCGCGCACGACCTCGCGCTGCGCCTTCAGGTGCAGCGCCAGGCGGTGGGCGAAGGCCAGCTCGGTGGCGAAGGGGTAGTCCGCCGGGGCAGCGCCGGCGAGCGACGCTTCGGTGATCACCGCGTCGAGCTTGTCATGCCGCAGGTTGGCGGCGATGCGCACGCGCTCCAGCCGCGTCTCGCTGCTCTTGACCTGCAGCGTGGCCTCGTCGAGCGCGACGTACAGGCTCACGGCCGGGCAGTCGCGCCCTTCGGTCAGCGTGTAGGCCTGCACCACGTCGTCGGGCAGCATCGTGATCTTCCAGCCCGGCATGTAGACGGTGGACAGCCGCTCGCGCGCCACCTTGTCGACCGCCGAATCGGGCGCAATCGCCAGACCCGGTGCTGCGATGTGGATGCCGAACACCACCGTGCCCGAGCCCAGGCCCTGCACCGACAGCGCATCGTCGATCTCGGTGGTCGCCGAGTCATCGATCGAGAAGGCCTCGGCCGGTGACAGCGGCAGTGCTTCCTTGATCGCCGGCGCCTCGAGCTTGGGGAACGCGGTGCCGCGCGGGAACTCCTCGAACAGGAAGCGCCGCCAGTGGAACTGGTAGGGGCTGTCGATGGCGCCGGCGCCCTTGAGCAGATCGAGCGGCGCGCGCTGCGAGCGCTTCGCCGCCTCGACCACCGCCTTGTACTCGGGCGCGTTCTTGTCCGGCTTGAAGAGGATCTTGTACAGCTGCTCGCGGATCGGTGCCGGGCACTGACCCTGCGCCAGCTCGCTGGCCCAGGCCTCGATCTGCAAGGCCTGCTGGCGCTTGCGCTCGATGCCCAGCAGCGCGGCCTTCACCGTTTCTTCGGGCGCCTTCTTGAACTGGCCGCGGCCCATGCGGCGGAAGTAGTGCGGCGCCTCGAACAGGCGGAACAGCGCCGCGGCCTGCTTCTCCGGGCCGGCCGACGCATCGAAATAGTCGCGCGCCAAGTCGGCGAAGCCGAATTCGGAATCGGGCGCGAACTCCCACGCGAGGTCGAGGTCTATGTCGCGCGCCAACGCGTGCGCCTCCGCCAGCAGTTGCGCCGGCGCCGGCTTGTCGAACTTCAGCAGCACATTGGCCGCCTTGACCTTCACGCGCTTGCCCGAGTCGAGCTCGACCTGCATCGAGCTCTCGGCTTCGGACATCACGCGGCCGGCGAGGAACTTGCCGGCCTCATCGAACAGGGCATACATACGGGCGCGATTGTCGCCGATGCCTCGCGCTAAATCAGGTGCAGAAAACGCAGGATATGTGGCAGGTGAACGTCGAAATCGCTGAG
>VBDL01000724.1 GCA_005884255.1 Betaproteobacteria bacterium
CGAAGAAGTGCGCCTGCGGGCCTTCGGTCTTCGGCCGTTCCTTCGGGTTCGGGTCGTTGGCGGGCGCGAGGATGTCGTACTTCACGCGGCCCTCGGCGACGTTGCCGTTCGGATAGACCACGGCCTGGTCGTAGGTGGCGATCTCCTTCCAGGCGCGCGTGGGCAGCATGCTGTTCCACAGCAGCTCGAAGCCCGTCTTCGGCAGCGGGAACGGTGCCGCGCCAGTGAGCGCGTCCACGCCTTCGCCTTCATCGACCACATTGGCGATGGCGGCGTTCTTCTTCGCCGCGTCGCACACCCAATCGGAATAGCGGAAGTCGCGCCGGCTCGGGTAGACGGCCATGCGGAAGCTCTGCGGGTACTTCTTCAGCAAGGCCTTCTGCCCGTCGGACAGGCGCGCCGCGTACTGCTCGGCGTTGGCCGAGTTGATCACGAACAGCGGCTTGTCGGCCGCGTACGGGTCGGCATAGGGCTGGCCGTTGGCGTAGTGCACGCCCTGCGGCGCACCGAGCCACTTGCCGGCGTACGGCGGAATGCTGCCGTCGGCGTTGCCGGCGCGCTCGGCGCCGACGCAGGTGAGGTCCTTGCCGAGGCGCTCGACCTCGGCCGGCGTGGCCTTGGACCACGCGAGCGGCGCGACGAGCAGCGCCGCGGCGGCCGCGGCGATCAGGCGAATGGGACGGGTCATCTCGATACTCCTTGATCGAAGCGTCAGAAGCTGTACTTCGCGCTCAGCGTGACGAAGTCGCGGTCCGCCAGCGGGCGGTTGATCGGGTCGGCCTTGCCGAGGAAGGCGTTGTAGGAAACGCCCAGCTCCAGGTTGTTCAGGCGCTTGAAGATGGCGCCGATGGACAAGCGCGTGTCGCCCTTGCCCACGAGGCCGCCGAAGGCGCCGGCCACCGCGGCCTTGCCGCTGAGCTGCGCGGCGATGCCGATGGGCACGGTGAGGTCCCAGCCGTTGAACACGTTGTTGTAGGCGAGCTCCGCGCGCAGCTGCAGCGCCGACGAGCTGCGCGTGATGCCGAGCGAACTGGCCAGCTGGTCGTTGGAGGCGCCGAACACGTCGACATACGGCGTGATCTTGCCCACGCGCAGGTAGCCGAACTCGCCGACCAGCGTCACCTGGTTTGCCAACGCGCTGGGGCCGAACGTGCGCAGGCCCGAGACCAGCAGCTGCGTGGCACGGGCGCGCGTGGCGGCGGGGCCGAGCAGCGTGTCCACCAGCACCGGCACGTCCTGCTTGTAGCTCAGCTCGGCGGCGAGGTTGGCCTCGCCGAGCGAGGTCGACACGCTGACCGCGGTGGCCTTGATGTCGTCGAAGTACTTGATGTGATAGCCCGTGGGGGCGATGAAGGGGGCGACCGGCAGCATCGCGAAGTCGGTCACCACGTTCGGGTTCTTGTCGTGATAGCGCAGGTGATAGAGCCCCAGCTCGAGGTCGCTGCGCACGCGCCAGCGCGCGCCCAGGCCCCACTGGCCGCGGTTGCGCGGGCGGATGTCGTCGCCGCGCGGAATGTCGAAGCCCACGGCGCCGCGGATGAACTGCGCCCCCGGGCCGACGACATCGGAATACGAGAAGTAGCTGCCCGCGCCGTCGATCTCGTTCGGCCGGTACTTGAACTGGTAGTAGCCCATCAGGCTCAGGTCCTGGCCGATACGCAGCTGCGCCGATGCCTGCTCGCTGGGCAGCAGGATGTCCTTCAGCTCGACGCCGGCGACGTTGGCCTTGGTGGCATCGGCGATGCCCTGCGCGGCGGCGATGCCGGAGAAGAACAGGCTCTCGCCCCAGGCCACGACCTGGCGCCCCAGGCGCAGGTTGAGCTTGGTGCCCGGCACCGGGTCGACGCTGCCGTAGACGTAGGCATCGAGCACGCGCGCGCGTTGCCCGTGCATGCGCCGCACCTCGTCGGTGAAGGC
>VBDL01000725.1 GCA_005884255.1 Betaproteobacteria bacterium
CTGGCGATCAAATACATGTGCATCGGCGGCATCTGATCCGGCTGCAGTGCCGCGCGGAGCGACGCGCACACCAACCACGGGGGCAAGCATGACGACGCTGCAACAGTTGCTGGGAATAGAGTTGCCGATCATCCAGGCGCCGATGGCGGGCGTGCAGGGCAGCGCGCTGGCGATCGCGGTGTCGAACGCCGGCGGCCTCGGCTCGCTGCCCTGTGCGATGCTGGGTCCGGATGCGCTGCGCGCCGAGCTGACGACGATTCACCAGCAGACCGATCGGCCGTACAACGTCAATTTCTTTTGCCACCAATCTCCGACGGCGATGCCGCCTGGCGCGCGGCGCTGGCGCCGTACTACCGCGAATTCGGCATCGATGCGGCGGCGATTGCCAGCGCGCCGGCGCGGTTGCCGTTCAGTGCCGAGGCGGCCGAGCTGCTGGCCGAATTCCGGCCGCCGGTGGTCAGTTTCCATTTCGGCCTGCCGGCCCCCGAGCTGTTGGCGCGCGTCAAGGCCTGGGGCGCAAAGGTGCTGGCCAACGCCACCACGGTCGAGGAAGCGCTCTGGCTTGAGGCGCACGGCGCCGACGCCATCATCGCCCAGGGGCTGGAGGCCGGCGGCCACCGCGGCATCTTCCTAACTACCGACTTGAGTACCCAGCTCGGCACCTTCGCACTGCTGCCGCAAGTGGTGCAAGCGGTGCGGCTGCCGGTGATCGCGGCCGGCGGCATCGCCGATGCCAACGGCGTCGCGGCAGCGCTGGCGCTCGGCGCGGCCGGTGCGCAGGTCGGCACAGCCTATCTGCTCTGTCCGGAAGCGAGTACCAGCGCCGTCCATCGCGCCGCGCTCAAGAGCGCGGCGGCACGCCACACCGCGATGACCAATCTGTTCAGCGGCGGCCCGGCGCGCGGCATCGTCAACCGGGTCATGCGCGAACTCGGGCCGATCAGCGCCGCCGCGCCGGCCTTTCCGCTCGCGAGCGCGGCGATCGCGCCGCTGCGCGCGCATGCCGAGAGCACCGGCAGCGGCGATTTCTCGCCGCTGTGGTCGGGCCAGAACGCCAGCGGCTGCCAGGAAATACCGGCCGCCGCATTGACGCGCGAACTGGCTGCGCTGTTGCGCTAGTGTAGTGTTTCATTCTTGGTGGAACAAATAAAAGCGATGGATTTTCGTTCCAGACTAGGCGCAAACCGCAGCGATAGCGAGCTATCGCGAGGATTTGCAACGACGTATGGCACGAAAAGACGCGCTTTTATGTCCCTGCAAGAGTGAAACACTACACTAACGATCCCCTCGTCTTGAGCGCCCGCGCGGCAGCGCATGCATCGTTGACACACCAAAGGAGATCGCCATGATTCTCGGTCTGCGCAGCGTCATCTATCCCGCCCCCGATCTGGCGCGCGCCAAGGCCTGGTATGCACAGGTGCTCGGTTGCGCGCCTTACTTCGACCAGCCGTTCTATGTCGGCTTCAACGTCGGCGGTTTCGAGCTGGGCTTGCTGCCCGATGCGGTGCCCGGCATCACCGGGGCGCGGCCATTGTGGGGTGTCGCCGATGCCGATGCCGCACTGGCGCGCCTGCTGGCACTCGGCGCCACGGCGCTGGCGCCGGTGACCGATGTCGGCGACGGGATCCGGGTGGCGGCGGTGACCGACCCGTTCGGCAATCGCTTCGGCATCATCGAGAATCCGCATTTCGATCCAACCAAGCTGGCGTAGGCCACTTTCGGCAATCGCGTGCCCGCAGCGCGAGCTGGACACGCTCGGCAGTCGCTGAAGCTACAGGAGCAAGAGCATGACCAACAGACAGATCGCGCTGCTGCGCGGCATCAATGTCGGCCGCGCCAAGCGGGTGGCGATGGCGGACTTGCGCGCGCTGGTGGAGCGGCTCGGGTATCGCGAGGTGCGGACCTTGCTCAATAGCGGCAACGTGGTGTTTACGGTGCCGGCCGGCGTCAAGGGCGATCCGGCGGCGCGCATCGAGCAGGCGCTGGACAGTGAACTGGGCGTGACGGCGCGGGTGACGGTGCTGACCGCGCAGGAACTGAATCAGATCATCGAGCAGAACCCGCTGCTGGCGGTCGCCGACAATCCGTCGCGCTTGCTGGTGGCGGTGCTGAGCCAGGCCGCCGATGGCGCGCGCCTGCAGCCGCTGTTGCTGCAGGACTGGGCGCCCGATGCGCTGGCGCTCGGCGACCGTGTCGCCTATATGTGGTGCGCCGACGGC
>VBDL01000726.1 GCA_005884255.1 Betaproteobacteria bacterium
CTAATCGATCTGCGTGAACTGCTTGCCCGACTTCACCGCCGCAGCGCGCGGTGCCGGGCGGGCGGCCGCTGTCGCGGCGCGCTCGCGCGACCAGGCGTGCGTGCGGCTGGAGCGGCGGCCGGCGGACCACTTCTTCTTCACCGCCAGGCGCTCCATGGCCCGTGAATCACCCGCATTGGCAAAGGTTACGTGCTTGCCCAGCTTCGGATCGAAGAAGCCGATGTAGCCGCCGGGGTTGATGCCGAAGGATTCCAGCGTCTTGCCGCCGTAGCTGCGGCCGAGGAAGTCGTTGCGGCTGCCCGGCTCCGCGTCCGGCGTGAAGTACAGCGGCAGCAGGAAGTTGGACACCTCCACCTCGTCGATCTTGTAGATCTCGCCCTGCACCGCATCGGACATCTCGTACCAGTGGAATACGGTGCGGTCTTCGCTGGGGTGCGGCCCAGCGACAAGCAGAATCACCAGCGGGTCGGCGATCAGCTCGAGCGCCTCGTGCAATAGGGTGACCGTCCACTCTTCGTTGAGCTCGTGCGACAGCTCGGTGAACACGAAACCGAAGGGAATGCCGCGCGCGTTCGCGTCGTGGTACCCCAAGGCGCCGGGCACGTCGACCTTGTCCCACAGGTAGAGCACGGCGTCGCCGCGCATGTCTGGCAGGCTCAGCTTGTTCGGCGTGTTGGAGCTCTTGCCCTCCAGGCGCAGCGTGGCGCCCAGGCTCCAGTAGGGCTCGAAGTCCTCGCTGATCTGCCGGTTCACCGCGCGGATCACCATTTGCAACTGCTCGTCGGCAATGTTGGCGGACTGGTTGACGACCGTGATGATCATGTTCCTCTCCTGGCGTTGTGGGACGCAGCCAGGCGACAGCCAGGCCGCGCGTTGATTGTGGGCCGCACCCCGGCCCGCACCATCCCCACCCTTGGGGAGCGCACTCCCCCACTTCACACGGACTTCATGCCCGCTTCACCGCTGCGTTCGACAGTGCGTGCGTCCTCATCACGCACCACGCACTGTCCACCATGTCCAACCTCATCGTCCACGGCGGCCGCACGCTGGCCGGCCGCATCGTCCCCTCGGCGAACAAGAACGCCGTGCTGCCGGTGCTCTGCGCGACGCTGCTGACGCGCCAGCCGGTGCGCCTGCGCGGCGTGCCCGAGACCACCGACGTGAAGAAGATCCTCGACGTGTTTCGCGCGCTCGGCAGCGACGTGACCGTCGACTTCGCGCAGGGCGTGCTCGATGTCCACCATCGCCACACGCTGTTCGACGCGGCGCGCCATCGCCTGCCCGAGGAGATGCGCTCCTCGATCATGCTGGTGCCGCCGCTGCTGGCGCGCTTCGGCGTCGCACGGATCGAGAACGACGTGCGCGGCTGCACGCTGGGCGTGCGCGAGATCGATCCGCATGTCGACGTGCTGCGGCACTTCGGCGCGCGCGTCGAGCGCACGCCCGATGCGCTGCTGGTGCGCGGTGACGGTCCGCTCGAAGCCGCGCAGCACTGGCTCGACTACGCCTCGGTCACCACCACCGAAAGCTTCGTGATGTGCGCCGCGCTGGCCGGCGGCACGTCGACGCTGACCAACGCCGCCTGCGAGCCGCATGTGCAGGAGTTCTGCCGCTTCATGGCGGCGATGGGCGCGCGCATCGACGGCATCGGCACCTCTCGCCTCGTCATCACCGGTGTCGATGCGCTGCACGGCGCCGAGTTCACCTTCACGGAGGATTTCCACGAGGTCGTCACCTTCCTCGCGCTGGGCGCCATCACCGGCGGCGAGGTGGCGGTGAGGAACTCGTCGCCCGATCAGTTCCCGCTGATCGATCGCACCTTCGCCAAGTTCGGCGTGCGCGTGCGGCACGAGGCGGGCTGGTCGCGTCACGCACAACATGCTGCAGAAGGTGGAGGCCGCGCCGTGGCCCTACCTGCCGGTGGACCTGCTGCCGATCTTCATCGCGCTGGGCGTGCGCGCCGAGGGCAGCGTGATGTTCTGGAACAAGGTCTACGACGGCGCCTTGGGCTGGACCGCGGAGCTATCGAAGTTCGGCGCGCACGCGTTCCTCTCCGACCCGCACCGCGTGATCACCTTCGGCGGCAAGCCGCTGCAGCCGGCCGAGGTGGAGAGCCCCTACATCATCCGCGTGGCCATCGCGCTGCTGATGGTGGCCGCCAGCATCCCCGGCCGCTCGTTGATCCGCAATGGCGCGCCGATCCGCCGCGCACACCCGCGCTTCGTCGAGAACCTGTGCGCGCTCGGCGCGGACATTGAATGGGTCGACAGCGAGTAACAAAGGAGCCTCACCATGTCAGAGCGTCTGAATGCCATCGTGCAAGCCATCCGCAACGCGTTCGCCCGATCCGCGCGAGGCGTCGCCGGCGCCGGCAGCGCCGCGGCCACCGGGCTTCTCAATGCGCGCGGGCTGATCCTCCTCGCGGCCGGTGTCGCCGCCGCCGGCAACGCGCTGTATCGCCACCCGCCGCTGCAGACCGTGGAACGCGGCGAGATCGGCGTGCGCATGAATCACCTGAGCGGCGGCATCAGCCAGTTCCGCGAAGGCAGCGTGCTCGTCGTGCCCGGCGTGCACGAACTGCGCCGCTACTCGCTGCGCGATCAGCTGTACCGCCCCGTGCAATCGGCCAAGGCCAGTGGCGAGGCGCCGTTCCAGTCGGTCGAGGGCTTGTCGATCGGTGTCGACCTCGCGGTGCGCTATGCGCTGGACCCGGCGAGAGTGGCGGCGATGTCGCGCAGCCTGCCCGACAACCTCAATGCGGAGATCGTCGAGCCGGCGGTACAAGGCGTGATCTACAAGATCTTCACGCGCTACACCGTGCGCGAGATCTTCTCGACCAAGCGCGCCGAGATCCAGCAGGCGATCGAGAAGGAGCTGGCGCCGAAGCTGGCGGCCGACGGCATCGTGCTGCGCTCGGTGCAGATGGGCAAGATCGATCTGCCCGCCGACTATCGGCAGGGACTCGATCGCCTGCTCGCCGAAGAGCTGGAGACCGAGAAGATGCGCTACACGCTGGAGCTGAAGGAAAAACGCGTGCAGGAGAGCGCGCTCGATGCCGAGGCGCAGAAGGTGCGCCGCGAGAAGGCCGCCGAGGCCACGGGCAACGAGCAGATCATCGCCGCGCGCGCAGGAAGAGGCGATGAAGCATGTGCTGCCCTTCAAGCAGCGGCAGATCGAGCAGCGCAAGCTCGAGGCCGAAGCTGAGAAGCAGTCGCGCATCAAGGGTGCGGAAGCCAATGCGCAGGCCCGCCGCATCGAGGCCGCCGGCGAGGCCGAGTCGCGGCAGAAGCTGGCCGATGCCGAGGCCTATCGGCTCGAGCGCGTGGGCAAGATCTCCAGCGAGCAGATGGAACGCGATGGCGCGCTGCTGAGCAAGCATCCGCTGCTGATCCAGAAGACGCTGGCCGACAAG
>VBDL01000727.1 GCA_005884255.1 Betaproteobacteria bacterium
GCACCGTGCTCGCGCTGCGCGCGCAAATGCGCGATACCGTGGTCGCCGGTGCGGTGCTGGTGGAGCTGACGATCGACGAGGCGGCGGGCTGAAGCCCACCCTACACAGGAACATCGACATGGACAAGGCCATCCTGACCTGCGCGCTGACCGGCGTGCTCACCGATCCGCGGCAGCATCCGGTGCCGGTGACACCGGCGCAGATGGCGGCCGAGGCGCGCGACGCCTTCAATGCCGGCGCGGCCATCATGCACGTGCACCTGCGCCAGCAGGGGCCGGGCAAGGGGCACCTGCCGTCGTGGGACCCGGACGTCGCGGCGGCCATCGTCGATGCGATCCGCGAGGCCTGCCCCGGCGTCATCATCAACCTCACGACCGGCGTGATCGGCCAGGACATCAGCGGCCCCGCCGCCTGCATCCGCCGCGTGAAGCCAGAGATCGCCGCCTGCAACGCGGGCAGCCTCAACTACCTGAAGCTCAAGGAAGACGGCACCTGGGCCTGGCCGCCGATGGTGTTCGACAACCCGGTGGCCAAGGTGCAGCAGTTCCTCGACGTGATGGCCGAGTGCGGCACGCACCCGGAGTTCGAGTGCTTCGACGTGGGCATCGTGCGCTCGGTGACGATGTACGCGAAGGCCGGCATGTACGGCGGCGTTCCGGAATACAACTTCGTCATGGGCGTCGCCTCCGGCATGCCGTGCGACGCCGATCTGCTGAGCTTGCTGCCACGCTGGATCGCACCCGGCGCCGTGTGGCAGACCACGCTGATCGGCCGCGCCGAGATCTGGCCGGTGCATCAGAAGACCGCCGAACTCGGTGGCATGCTGCGCACCGGCCTCGAAGACAGCTTCTACCTGCCCGGCGGCGAGCGAGCGCGCGGCAACGGCTCGATGATCGAGGCGCTGGCGCAATGCGCGCGCAACGCCGGCCGCGAGATTGCGACGGCGGCCGGGGCGCGCGCGCACCTCGGGCTGTGCGCCTGATCACAACGAATTGTCAGTAGGCGTATCAAGCCGCCAAAGCGGCACTCTTCAACGATCACGTGCCGGCTGCGACGCCCATACTGCAGGCGTCGAAACGACTCGTCGACGCGCCATGTCCGAAGCTCAGCGAGAAGAACGCACCGCCCCAGCCGAGGCGGCAGCCATCGCCACCATGCTGCCGCGCTGCTTCGCTGCGCGGCCGATGTACCGCGCCGCCGCAGGCGACGCACGCGAATTCAGCTGGGCCGACTGGCACACCCTCGAAGTGCCAGGGAACGCGCCGGGCGTGGAAGCGCTGCTGCTCATCTAGAAAAGGCACACCGATTCGCCGACCGGCGCCGAGCGTGCTCGCGCCCAGGCTCATGCCCTCGACATCACGCACGAAGGCTCGGTCGATCTTCAGGATGTCGAACGGCAAGGCCTTGTGGCCGGGGCCGAGCAGGCGGCCGTCCTCGGTGCGCATGCGCACCAACGCCTCGGCCAACACCGGCCGCTTGCTCTTCGCATCGACGATGGGCTGGAACTGCAGCGCGAGCCGCCCCTGCTGCAGCGCCAAGGTGAGCTGCTGCTCGATGTCGAAGTCCTGGCGCGCCGAGTCGCTGAGGCT
>VBDL01000728.1 GCA_005884255.1 Betaproteobacteria bacterium
GGGCTGGCTCGCGCGCGGCCCGGCGCCCACGCGTTACTTCATGTTCACGCGCTCTTCCAGCTTCTTCGCTTCAGCCTCGCGCGCGGCCATCGGCTTGCCCATCACGCCGGTGGTCTTGCCGCCCATCTTTTCGCAAGTGCCACGTGCCACGTACTGCCATTCGGCCGGATCCTTGTCCTTCTTGGCCTGGCCGGCGCAGGCGTGGGTGCCGGTGGCGCAGTCGTTGGCGCCGGCCTTGACCACGCCGAAGCAATGCTCAAGCGGCCCCTGGGCGGGCACGTCGCCCGCGAAGGCGCCCATCGAGAACAGCGAGGCCAGAGCAGAGGAGACGATAAGACGATGGTTCATCACGGATCTCCAGGTGGTGGTTGTCGCCTGGCCGCGTGCCAGGGGGCGACCCAACTTTGTCGATCGGCTGGTCGAAGTGCTTACACTGCGCGCAGTTCCCGCTGTCCCCAGCCAGAGCGCCCGCCGCATGATGATCGATTTCGCGCCCCAAGTCGAAGCCCTGCGCCCGCAGCTGCTGCGTTTCGCGCGCAGCCAGCTGCGCAACGACGCCTGGGCCGAAGATGCGGTCTCCGACACCTTGCTCGCCGCGCTGGAAAAGCCGCAGTCCTTCTCCGGCAACTCGCAGCTGAAGACCTGGCTGGTCGGCATCCTGAAGCACAAGGTGGTCGACCAGCTGCGCCGCCACAGCCGCGAGGCCACGGTGCTGACCACCGACGACGGCGAGGACCTGGACGAATCGCTGTTCCTGCCCGATGGCCACTGGCGCGAGGCGCCGCAGGACTGGGGCGACCCCGAGGCGGCCTGCGGCCGGCGCGAGTTCTTCGAGGTGCTGGAGGCCTGCATGGAGCACTTGCCGCCGACGCAAGGACGGGTGTTCATGATGCGCGAGTGGCTGGAGCTCGACACCGACGAAATTTGTAAGGAGCTGACGATCACGGCGACGAACCTGTGGGTGCTGCTGCACCGTGCCCGGCTGCGCTTGCGCGAATGCCTGCAGGCCGGCTGGTTCAACGCGAAGCGAGCCTGAATGCCGAAGCTGCGACTCAACTGCCGCGAAGTGACCCGGCTCACCCTCGAGGGCGAGGACCGGCGGCTCGGCCTGTTCGACCGCATCGGGATCCGCCTGCACCTGATGATCTGCGATGCCTGCCCGCGCTTCGCGAAGCAGGTGAAGCTGATGCGGCAGGCGATCGGGCAGTGGCGCCAGTACCGCGACGCCGAGTAGGGGTGGATGCGTAGGGTGGGCTTCAGCCCACCATCGTTCCGCGTGGGCTGAAGCCCACCCTACGGCAAATGCAGCAGCGCCTTCACGCGAACCGCCTCGCTGGCATCGAAGCGCGCCAGCAGGCGATCGATGGCCTCGCGGCGCTGCGCTTCCGATAGATCCTTCGCGGCGGAGAGCTCGGCGCGCGCACCGGCCAGGCGCCGCTCCCAGTCGGCCCACGCGGCGTCCTCGCGCTGCAGCCGCGCCAAGGCCTCGGGGCCGAGCTGCGAGCGGTCGATCGCGGTGGTCGCGCCTGCCGCCGGCGCGCCCTGCAGCAGCGCCGCGAACTGGCGCTCCTCGTCGGCATAGAAGGCTTGCGCCAGCTCGAGGCCAAGGATCTGGCGTCGCAACTGCTGGCGCTCGGCGAAGGCCGGCGCCCAGGTGCTGCGGTCCTGCAACGACACCGGGCTCTGGAAGTGGTGGCGCTGCAGGGCCAGGTAGCGTTGCCAGACGTCGATCACACCCTGCGCCGCGTCGGCGCCAGCCAGCTCGCGCACATCGTGCTCGATGAAAGCGCCGATCTGCTCCAGCGTCGCCTCGCCCAAGAGGCCCAGCAGCTGGTCGAAGCGGCGGCGCAGCGCGATCGTCGGGCGCAGCCGGCCCTGCGCATCGACGTCCCAGGCGCCATCGAGATCGGCGCCGCGCAGCGAGCTGTGCGCGCCCATCCAGCGCTCGAAGCGGATGGGCTCGCGAGCGGCGTCCGGCTCGGAGAGACGCCGGCCGGCCACAGCAGCCAGACGCCGCCCACGGCACCCGCAGCGGCAAGGGCCAACGCCAGCAGCCGCATCTCACATTCCGGCGATCTTCAAGCGATTGGCCTGTGTGCGATAGAACGCCACCGGATCCGGCGTGAACCAACCGGAAAGCGCGCGTTGAAGGTGGCCGCCCCGGGCGTGTCCAGCGACTGCAGCGCAGCCAGCGAATCCTGCGGCAGCCCCGGCGAGCCGGAGATCCAGCTGAGGAAGCTGGAGAACGCATCGACGATGG
>VBDL01000055.1:0-14470 GCA_005884255.1 Betaproteobacteria bacterium
AATTCGCGGTCCGCGGGGCTGAAGGCATTGGCCTGGCGGCGCGCGGTCAACAGCGCGCCCAGTGCGCGCCCCTCGGCCTGCAGCGGCGCGATCACCAGGCTGCGCAGGCCGCCCCCGGCCAGCCGCTGCGCGAAGGGCGCGTCGAGCTGCGCGGTGTCCGGCTCATGGATCAGCTCGCCGCGCAGGCAGCGCGTGAGTGCATCCTCGTCCAGCGGCAGTGCGGCGCGCTCGCCCAGCGCGAGCTCGCTGGCCAGCGGCTCGCTGCGCTCGCCCACCTGCGTGACGGTGAGCGTGCGGTCCAGCGCGTCGTAGCGGCACACGCAGGCGAAGTCCACCGGTAGCGCTTCCAGGTTGCCCAGGGCCACCTGATAGATCTCGCCCAAGTCCTCCCGCTGGCCGATGGCGCAGGCGATCTGGTCCAGCAGGCTCAGGCGCTGCACCTGCTCCTGCAGGCGTGACTCGGCCAGCTTGCGCTCGGTGATGTCGCGCACGAAGGCGCTGAAGGCCAGGGTCAGGCCGCTGCGGATCGGCGTGATCGCGAGCTCAATGGGGAACTCGTGACCGTCGCGGTGCACGGCCGTCAACTCGATGCGCTGGTTCAGCACGTTCGCCTCGCGCGTCTTCTGGTAGCGCAGCAGGCCGCGCCGGTGCGCGTCGTGAAAGCGCGGCGGGATGATGGTGTCGGTGAGCGTGCGGCCGATCACCTCGCCGCGTTGCCAGCCGAAGCTGATCTCGGCCTGCGGGTTCCACTCGATGATCACGCCGTCGGCATCGATGGTCACCACCGCATCGAGCGCTGCATCGATGATCAGCCGCGTGCGCTCCTCGCTGGCGCGCAACGCGTCCTCGGCGCGCTTGCGCTCGGTGATGTCGGTGGAGATGCCGAACACGCCCAGCACGCGGCCGTCGCGATCGCGCAGCGGGCACTTCACCGACAGATAGGTGCGCGGACCGCCGTCGTTCGGCACCACTTCCTCCTCGGTGACCGGCGCCTTGGCAACGACCACGCGGCGGTCCACCGAGCGCAGCGCGCTGGCCGTCTGCGGCGGGAACAGCTCGCTGTCGTTCTTGCCGATCACCGCGTCGCTGCTGAGGTGGAACAGGTCGAGGAAACGGCGGTTCACCAGCAGGTAGCGGCCCTGCAGGTCCTTCGCGTAGATCACCGCTTCGGTGTTGTTGGCGATGGCCTGCAACAGGTCGAAGTGGCGATCGCGGTCGCGCTGCGCCTGGCGGCGCTCGGCGCGCATCTCCGTCTGCTGCAGTTCGCGCTCCAGCGCCGGCGCCAGGCGCGCGAGGTTCTCCTTCATGACGTAGTCGCTGGCACCCGCCTTCATCGCCTCGACGGCCGTTTCCTCGCCGATGGTGCCGGAGACGAAGATGAACGGGATGTCGAGGCCGGACTTGCGAAACAGCCGCAGCGCCTCCACACCGCTGAAGGTGGGCAGGCGTGAGTCCGACAGCACGGCATCCCAGCGTTCTTCGCTGATGGCCGCGAGCAGCGAGTCGGCGTCCTGCACGCGGCGGTAGCTCGGTTCGAAGCCGGCGCGGCGCAGCGTCAGCATCGCCAGCCGCGTGTCGTCCTCGGAATCCTCGACGACCAGCACCTTGATCGTCTTGCCCATCGGCGCTCCCTGTTGTATCCACCGCGACTTGCATCGTTGGGCGGCGGCAGCGCCAAGGCAAGACCCCCAAAGGAGGGAAGCCCGTGTTCACAGGGGGCGAGTAACGCTCGATTTCGCGCAGCGGCTGCGCGATTCAGCGCAGCGGCGTCCACAGCCAGCCGACGAGCTGCGACCAGGGCCACGGCGGTTCGGGCGCCGGCGCGGGGCTCGGCGTGTGGCGCGCGAGCATCTCGGCCAGCGTCGCGTCGACGATGCCGCGCGCCTCGGCCAGGCTCAGGTGATACGGCGCCTGGCGCCGCAGCTCGGCGGCGTCGGCCAACAGTTGACGCAGCGCGGGCTCGTCGAGCGCCTCGAGGCGCAACTCGAACTCGATCTGCAGCGTGCTTTCGATCTCGGCCAGGGTCAGCATGTCGCACGTCCTCGCGTCGGCTCTCTAACGAGGTTCCCGCATGCATCATCCATGCCGTGCGCGCGGGAAGGGCGAGCGCGGATAGCGCCATCCGGTCCCGAGCCGGTGCACTGAGGGCACCATCGCGGATCGATGCGCCCGGATTGAGGGAAATCCGCACGCGTTTTCCCTGCGCGCAAGCACGCCGCTTACAGTGCGCGTCGATGAAAGACGAAACAGTGGCCGTCGTCGGCGGCGGGCCGGCCGGTTTGATGGCCGCCGAATGCATTGCGCGCGGCGGCGTACGCGTCGAGCTGTTCGACGCCATGCCATCGGTCGGCCGCAAGTTCCTGCTCGCCGGCAAGGGCGGGCTGAACCTGACGCACGCCGAGCCGTACGCGCGCTTCGTCACACGCTATGGCGAGCGCCGCGGGCGCATCGAGGCGTTGCTGCAGGCCTTCGGGCCGGAGGCGGTGCGTGCGTGGGCGCAGAGCCTCGGCATCGAGACCTTCGTCGGCAGCTCCGGCCGCGTGTTCCCCAGCGACATGAAGGCCGCGCCGCTGCTGCGCCGCTGGCTGCATCGCTTGCGCGAGGCGGGCGTGCAACTGCACATGCGCCATCGCTGGCAGGGCTTTGCCGACGATGGTGCGCTGCGCTTTGCCACGCCGCAGGGCGAAGCCGTGCATCGTGCTTCGGCGGTGGTGCTGGCGCTCGGCGGCGGCAGCTGGTCGCGACTCGGCTCCGACGGCGCCTGGGTGCCGCTGCTCGCCGCGCAGGGCGTGCCGGTGGCGCCGCTGCAGCCGTCGAACTGCGGCTTCGATGTGGCAGATGGGTGGAGCGCTCACCTGCGCGAGCGCCATGCGGGCGCGCCGCTGAAATCGGTGGCACTGCACTTCGAGGGCCACGACGGGCGCCGCTTCGAGCAGGTCGGTGAATGCGTGGTCACCGAGACCGGCATCGAGGGCAGCCTCGTCTATGCCGCATCGGGGCCGCTGCGCGACGAGATCGCGTCGCAGGGCAGTGCGCTCGTGCACTTCGATCTGCTGCCCGGGCGCACGGCCGAGTGGGTGGCCGCCGAGGTCGCGCACGGGCGCGGCTCACGGTCGCTGGCCACACACTTGAAGACGCGCCTCGGCCTGCATGGCGTGAAGGCCGCGCTGCTGCATGAACTGCTGCCGCGCGAGGCCTTCAACAATGCGGCACAGCTCGCCGCGGCGATCAAGCATCTGCCGCTGTGCCTGGCCGCACCGCGGCCGCTCGACGAGGCGATCAGCAGTGCCGGCGGCGTGCGCTTCGAGGCGCTGGACGATGCATTGATGCTGAGCCAGCGCCCGGGCCTGTTCTGTGCCGGCGAAATGCTCGACTGGGAGGCGCCGACCGGCGGCTACCTGCTCACCGCGTGCCTGGCCAGCGGCGTGGTCGCGGGGCAGGGCGTGCTGAGTTGGCTCAGCCGCCGCAGCTGAGGGCGACGGCCTGCAGCGGCACGCCGCGCGCATCGGTGACGACCAGCGTCACGCGCCGCGGCCGCTGGCCTTCGCCGACCGTCGGACTGGCGAAGCTCAGCTCGCGCGCGCCGCTGAACGCGCTTACCGGCTGGTAGCTGCGCACCACCGCGTCGTGCCGCAGACTGACGCCGGCGTTCTCGCCCGCCTTCACCTGGCTCACATGGCCGTCCTCGGTGGCCACCCAGTAGCCTGACAGCTGCGCCGGCGCGCCGGGCAAGGGCGCCACCTGCGCGCGCACGCGGTCGCCGTGGCGTGCGAGCTGCAGCTCGACCACGCTCGCGCGCGAAACCGCGGGCAGCGTGGGCCAGCGCCGCCAATCGCGCCCGTCGACGAGCACCTGCGGCGTGTAGACGAAGCCGCCACCGCTCAGGCGCTGCTGCTCGACCTGGCGCCGCGTGTACGCCGCGTCGGCGAAGCGGTCGACCCAACCGAGGCGATCCCAGTAGTCGACATGAAAGGCCAGCGCGACCACATCGCTGCGCCCCTTCAGCCCCGACAGCCAGCGATCGGCAGGCGGGCAGGAGTTGCAGCCTTCGGAGGTGTAGAGCTCGACGACGAGCGGTACGTTGGCGCCGCTCTTCGTCTCGCAGCGTTCGGCGGCAAACGCCACGGGCAGCGCGGTGCACAGCAGCAGCGTGGACAGATGAATCTTCATGAGCACTTGGTCGCGCGAGCGGCGCAGACCTGACACGGCGCAGTGTGGTGAGCCCGGCAAGCCCACCCCGTCAACGCGGTATCTGCTGCGCGCGCGCAGCGCTGGGGCACGATGCTGGCTTTCAATGCTCCCACCGGAGGTCCACATGAGCACGCGCACATCGAGCGCCGAATGGAAGGGCAGTCTGAAGGAAGGCAGCGGCAACATGCGCGTCGGCAACGGCGCGTGGGAAGGCCCGTTCAGCTTCGCGTCGCGCTTCGAGTCGGGCGCCGGCACCAATCCCGAAGAGTTGATCGGTGCCGCGCACGCCGGCTGCTACTCGATGTTCCTGTCCGCGCTGCTGACCAAGGCCGGCCATCCGCCGACCAGCGTCAAGACCAGCGCCACCGTGCACCTGGGTGAAGGGCCGACGATCACGCTGATCGAGCTCGATACCGTCGGCGTGGTGCCCGGCATCGACGAAGCCGCCTTCCGCGAGCAGGCCGAGGCTGCGAAGAAGCAGTGCCCGGTATCCAAGGCGCTGGCGGGCCCGGAAATCCGTCTGAAGGCTCGCCTAGCGGGTTGACGCGGCGCGTCGGTAACATCGCTTACGCGGCCAACGTTGGCTGCGCCGCTGGCCATGGCTACGGTCCCCTCTGTGAGTTCTACCCCCGTGGAACCCCCGGGACTGCCGCGCGACGCGGCCCTGTTCCTGGACTTCGACGGTACGCTGGCGCCCATCGCGCCGCGACCGCAGGACGTGCGCGTGCCTTCCTGGGTCGTACCGACCCTGATGCGCCTGGAGCGCTCGCTGCAGGGCGCGCTGGCGGTCGTCAGCGGCCGGCCGTTGGCGCAGATCGATGCCTTCCTCAAGCCTTTGCGACTGCCGGCTGCGGGCGTGCACGGCGTCGAGCGGCGCCTGACCAACGGCCGCGTGCGCGTGCACGCCGGCCAGCCGCCGGACAGCGCGCTCGCTGCGGCGCGCGCGCTCGTCGAGCGGCATCACGAGCTGTTGCTGGAAACCAAGCCCGGTGCGCTGGCACTGCACTATCGTGCGGCGCCCGAGCTGGGCGAGCTGTGCCGCCAGACGCTGCTCGATGCCTTGCCGCCCGATGCGGTCGACTGGATCGTCGCACCCGGCCACTGCGTGTTCGAAGTCAAGGCGCGACACATCTCCAAGGCGCTGGTGCTGCAGGCCTTCTTGACCGAGCCCGCATTCGCCGGGCGCCTGCCCGTCTACATCGGCGACGACGCCACCGATGAAGACGGCATCGCCGAAGCACAGGCCAGCGGCGGCTTCGGCATCAAGGTGGGGGACGGCGCCACGGCCGCGCGGCACCGGCTGGCCGATCCGGCTGCGGTAGGGCAGTGGCTGCGCGCCGCGGCCGACCAGCTCGACCGCGGCGCCTGATTGCTTTCGACAAGAAGAAGCAACAAGCCATGGCCTCTCACCCGGTCTCGCTGAACCTCGGCCTCGTCGGCAACTGCGCGGTCAGCGCGCTGATCGACGAGCGCGCGCGCGTCGTCTGGTGCTGCATACCGCGCTTCGATGGCGACCCGGTGTTCCACGCGCTGCTCGATTCGCCGGACGACATCGGCGCCGACGGCACCTTCCAGATCGTGCTGGAGGACCACACACGCAGCGAGCAGGCCTACGACCCCGGCACCGCGATCCTGCGCACCCGCATGCACGACTCGCAAGGCAATGCGATCGAGGTCACCGACTTCATGCCGCGCTACTACCAGCACGACCGGCCGTTCCGCCCCGTGATGATGGTGCGCCGCGTGCGGCCGCTGCACGGCCACCCGCGCATCCGCATCGTGCTGCGGCCGGCGCTGCAGTGGGCCACGCTGGTGCCCAAGCGCACGCGCGGCAGCAACCACCTGCGCTTCGTCGGCCCCGACTACACGATCCGCCTGACGACCAATGCGCCGCTGACCTACGTGATCGACGAGACGACCTTCACGCTCGACTTGGCCGTGAGCCTGCTGCTCGGCCCCGACGAGACGCTCGAAGGCGGCATCGAAGACAGCGCGCGCATGCTCGAGGAGCGCACCACCGCTTACTGGCACGAGTGGACGCGGCGCCTCGCGGTGCCGCTGGAATGGCAGGACGCGGTGATCCGCGCGGCGATCACGCTGAAGCTGTGCCTGTACGAGGAGACCGGCGCCATCGTCGCCGCGATGACCACCAGCATCCCCGAGGCGCCGAACACACACCGCACCTGGGACTACCGCTTCTGCTGGCTGCGCGATGCCTTCTTCGTGGTGCGCGCGCTGAACAGCCTGTCGGAAGTGGGCACGATGGAGGACTACCTGCGCTGGCTGCACAACGTGGTGGCCGCGGCCAAGGGCGGGCACATCCAGCCGCTGTATGGCATCGGGCTGGAGAGCAAGCTGCCCGAGCGGGTGGTCGAGCATTTGCGCGGCTACCGCGGCATGGGGCCGGTGCGCGTGTGCAACCAGGCCTGCGAGCACTTCCAGCACGACGTCTACGGCAACATCGTGCTCGGCGCCGCGCAATCCTTCCACGACCATCGCCTCCATCGGCGCGGCAACCTCGACGATTTCGCGATGCTCGAGCTGGCCGGCGAGCGGGCCTTCGCGATTCACGACCAGCCCGACGCCGGCATGTGGGAGCTGCGCACGCGCTCGCGCATCCACACCTCGTCGGTGCTGATGAACTGGGCCGCCTGCGACCGCCTGGCCAAGGTCGCGATGACGCTGCGGCTGCCCGAGCGGGCCGCTCTGTGGCGCGAGCGTGCCGACGTGATCCGCGCGAAGATTCTCGAGAACGCGTGGAGCGAGAGGCGCCAGGCCTTCGTCGAGAGCTTCGACGGCAAGGACCTCGACGCCAGCGTGCTGCTGATGGCCGAGGTCGGCTTCATCGACCCCAAGGACCCACGCTTCGTGGCCACCGTCGATGCGCTGGAGGCCGTGCTGTGCGACGGCCCGCACATGCGCCGCTACGAGGCGCCGGACGATTTCGGCCGGCCCGAGACCGCGTTCAACATCTGTGCCTTCTGGCGCATCGATGCGCTGGCGCGAATCGGCCGCGTGGCGCAGGCGCGCGAGATCTTCGAGACGCTGCTCGCGGTGCGCAACCCGCTGGGGCTGCTGTCGGAGGACACGCACCCCGAGACCGGCGAGATGTGGGGCAACTTCCCGCAGACCTATTCGATGGTCGGTATCGTCAATGGCGCAATGCGGCTGTCGCGGCCGTGGGATATGCAGATATGAGCAGGCTTGTCGTTGTCTCCAACCGCGTCGGCGACCCGCGCAAGCCGGCGGCCGGCGGGCTGGCCGTGGCGGTGGGCGAGTCGCTGGCGAGCGGTGCCGGGGGCCTGTGGTTCGGCTGGAGCGGGCAGATCTCGGAAGAGGCCGCGCCGGGCGAAGGCGAGCTGCACATGCAGCATGCAGGCCGCAGCACGCTGGCCACCGTCGACCTGAGCCGCCCCGATCACGACAGCTACTACCTCGGCTACTCCAACCAGGCGCTGTGGCCGGCCTTCCACTACCGGCTCGATCTTGCCGACTTCGAGCGCAGCCAGTTCGAAGGCTACAAGCGCGTGAATCGCATGTTCGCGGCCAAGCTCAGCGCGCTGCTGCGCCCCGACGACGTGATCTGGGTGCACGACTACCACCTGATCCCGCTGGCCGCGGAGCTGCGCATGCTCGGCTGCACGCAGCGCATCGGCTTCTTCCTGCACATCCCGCTGCCGCCGCCGACCATCCTCGCCGCGATTCCCGGCCACGAAGGCTTGATGCGCTGGTTCTTCGCCTACGACCTCGTCGGCCTGCAGACGCAATTGGACCTGGAGCACTTCGTGCGCTTCATCCGCGACGAGGCGCGCGCGCGGCCCATGGGCGGCGACCGCTACCAGGCCTACGAGCGCACGCTGTGCGCCCGCTCGTTCCCGATCGGCATCGACGTCGAGGAATTCCAACACCTGGCGCGCTCGCGCGAGGCGATCGAGACCTATACCACCCTGAAGGAGGAATACGCCAAACGCCGGCTGCTGGTGGGCGTCGACCGGCTGGACTACTCCAAGGGCTTGCCGCACCGCTTCCGCGCCTTTCGCGAGCTGCTCGCGAACTACCCCGAGAACCGCATGAGCGCGACGCTGATCCAGATCGCGTCGCCGACGCGCGAGTCGGTGCACGCCTACTATGGCGAGCTCGACTGGATGCCGGTGCGCTACATCCACCGCACCTGGTCGCGCCGCCGGCTCGAGGGCCTGTACCGCAATGCGAAGGTCGCGCTGGTCACGCCGCTGCGCGATGGCATGAACCTGGTGGCCAAGGAGTTCATCGCGGTGCAGGATGCCGAGGACCCGGGCGTGCTCGTGCTGTCGCGCTTCGCCGGCGCGGCCGAGCAGTTGCGTGAGGCGCTGCTGGTGAACCCCTACGACACCGAGACCACGGCGCAGCTGATCCAGCGGGCCTTGCGCATGCCGCTGGAAGAGCGGCGCGAGCGCCACGCCGCGCTGTACGAGCGGGTGCGGCGCGACGATGTGCACGCGTGGCGCCGCGCGTTCCTCGCGGCACTGAGCAGCGAGCAGGCGGCCGATGCCGAGCAGGAAGTGGCCGAGGGCCACGCGTGACGGATAATCGCGCGCCTCTGTAGGGTGGGCTTCAGCCCACCATGAAGACCGTGGGCTGAAGCCCACCCTACGCAAGACGCCGAGCTGAAGGTTCGGCCCGCGCAAGTGAACGCAGCCGTCACGCTGCTCGATGGTGGCGCCACCGTCCCCTTCATCGCCCGCTATCGCAAGGAGGCCACCGATGGCCTCGACGATACGCAGCTGCGTGAGCTGGAAGCGCGCTTAGGCTATCTGCGCGAGCTGGAAGAGCGCCGTGCCGCGGTGCTGAAGAGCATCGACGAACAAGGCAAGCTCACGCCCGAGTTGCGCGCCGCGATCGAAGCCGCGCCGACCAAGCAGGAGCTGGAAGACCTCTACCTGCCGTACAAGCCCAAGCGCCGCACCAAGGGCATGATCGCCCGCGAGGCGGGGCTCGAACCCCTGGCCGACAGGCTGTTCGACGATCCGTCGCTCGACCCGATGGCCGAAGCGGCCGCGTTCATCAACGCC
Organism: Betaproteobacteria bacterium; assembly: GCA_005884255.1. Lineage (GTDB taxonomy): Bacteria > Pseudomonadota > Gammaproteobacteria > Burkholderiales > Burkholderiaceae_C > VBDL01. Next base: position 9,243 of record VBDL01000055.1, read on the forward strand.
GACGCCGGCTTTGCCGACGCGTTCGCGGTGCTCGACGGCGTGCGCGACATCCTTTCCGAGCGCTGGGCCGAGGATGCGTCGTTGGTGGGCCTGCTGCGCGAATGGCTGTGGGCCGAGGCGCTGTTCAAGTCCAAGCTGATGGACGGCAAGGACGAGACCAACGCCGACATCGCGAAGTTCCGCGACTACTTCGACTACGACGAGCCGATCAACCGCGTGCCGTCACACCGCGCGCTCGCGGTGTTCCGCGGCCGCACGCTGGAGATCCTCGATCGCGCGTCACCTCGGTTGGAGCCACGCCAAGCGTGCGAGCGACGATCTCATTCGCAAGACCATCGCGTGGACCTGGAAGGTCAAGCTCTCGCTGAGTCTCGAGCGCGACCTCTTCGCCCGCTTGCGCGAGGAGGCCGAGAAGGTCGCCATCAAGGTGTTCGCCGAGAACCTGCGCGACCTGCTGCTCGCCGCACCCGCCGGCAAGCGCGTGGTGATGGGCCTGGACCCCGGCATCCGAACCGGCGTGAAGGTGGCGGTGGTGAGTGACACCGGCAAGGTGCTGGACACATCGACCGTCTATCCGCACGAGCCCAAGCGCGACTGGGATGGCTCCATCCACACGCTGGGCCGGCTGTGTGCGACGCACGGCGTGAACCTGATCGCCATCGGCAACGGCACCGCCAGCCGCGAGACCGACAAGCTGGCCGCCGATCTCATCAAGAAGATTCAACAGCTCGCCCCGGGCACGCACATCGAGAAGGTGGTGGTCAGCGAGGCCGGCGCGTCGGTCTACTCGGCGAGCGAATTTGCGAGCAAGGAACTGCCCGAGCTCGACGTGAGCCTGCGCGGCGCAGTGTCGATCGCGCGGCGGCTGCAGGACCCGCTGGCGGAGCTGGTGAAGATCGAACCGAAGGCGATCGGCGTCGGCCAGTACCAGCACGACGTGAACCAGACCGCGATGGCGCATGCGCTGAATGCGGTGGTCGAGGACTGCGTGAACGCGGTCGGCGTGGACCTCAACACCGCATCGGCGCCGCTGCTGTCGCGCGTGTCGGGCCTCTCCGGCGCGGTGGCGTCGAGCATCGTGCGCTGGCGCGACACCAACGGCGCGTTCAGGAACCGCCAGCAACTGCTCGACGTGAGCGGCCTCGGCGCCAAGACCTTCGAGCAGGCCGCGGGCTTTCTGCGCATCCGCGGCGGCGACAACCCGCTGGACCTCTCCGGCGTGCACCCCGAGACCTATCCGGTGGTGCAGAAGATGCTAGCCGCCGCCGGCCGGCCGATCACCGAGCTGATGGGCAAGAGCGACGTGATCCGCAGCCTCAAGCCCGAGGCCTTCGCCGACGAGCGCTTCGGCGCAATCACGGTGAAGGACATCCTCGCCGAGCTGGAGAAGCCGGGCCGCGACCCGCGCCCGGACTTCAAGGTGGCGCGCTTCAACGACGGCGTAGAGGACATCAAGGACCTGGCCGAAGGCATGGTGCTCGAGGGCACGGTGAGCAACGTCGCGCAGTTCGGCGCCTTCGTCGACCTGGGCGTCCATCAGGACGGGCTGGTGCACGTGAGCCAGCTGTCGAACAAGTTCGTCAACGATGCGCGCGAGGTGGTCAAGGCCGGCGACATCGTCAAGGTCAAGGTGCTGGAAGTGGACCTGGCGCGCAAGCGCATCTCGCTGACGATGAAGCTCGATGCGCCCGGCGCACCACGCGGCGCGGCGGGCCAGGGCGCGGACAACAGCTACCGGCCGGCGGGCCGCGGCGAGCGCCACGCTGCACCGCGCGGCGCGGCGCAGCCGGCCGAGGGCGCGATGGCGGCGGCGTTCGCGAAGCTACAGACCAAGCGCTGAGTGTGGGCCCCCCCGGGCGCGGCATACCGCGCCCGCCCCCCGCGGGGGTCGGCGGCAGGCTTGGGACGGCCCAGCGCTCTGCCGCCGAGCTGCATCCGCGCGGTGGTGCGCCGTCGTAGGTGCGGCTAACATCACCGCGCCGTGTCGGCGTCACCTTCGAGGAGCGTCCCCATGAAGAACACCTTCCGCCCCCTGGCCCTGGTCGTCGTCGCCGCCGCGTTGAGCGCCTGCAGCTCGATGATGCAGGAGCAGGGCCCCAAGGCCGTGGCCAAGCTGGAGCCCACGCGCGGCAACAGCACCGCCGGCACCGTCACCTTCGCGCAGCAGGGTGACCTGGTGCAGGTCACCGTGCAAGTCACCGGCCTCAAGCCCGGACAGGAGCACGGCTTTCACCTGCACGAGAAGGGCGACTGCTCCAGCGGCGACGGCATGAGCACCGGCGCTCACTTCAACCCGACGGGCAAGATGCACGGCCCGCAGGACGCCGAGCATCACGCCGGCGACCTGCCTGCGCTGAAGGGCGATGCCAACGGCAATGCGACGGTGAGCTTCACGCTGCACGGCGTGACGGTGGGCTCCGGCCCGACCGACTTGATCGGCCGCGGCCTGATCGTCCATGCCAACCCCGACGACTACAAGACGCAGCCCACCGGCAATTCCGGCGCGCGCATTGCCTGCGGGGTCGTGACGAAGGCCTAATCGCGCAGCTGCGGCGGCGGGTACGACGATTCGCTGACCACGGCCGCGGGCGCGCGCTTGCGGCGCGCGCTGTCGCGCAGCGCGGCCTTGCGCGTGGGCAGCGCGTCCTTGGCGGCCGTGTCGAGATGCCGCGTGTCCATCAGGCTGCTCGGCCAGTTCGGCTCGCTCAAGGGCGGCTCCGGCGGCGTGGCCAAGGGGCGCGGCAGCAGCGTGGCGAACAGCATCGCGCAGGTCGCCGCAAAGGCGGGCAGCGGGCGCGGCAGCGGACGTGGACGCGGTGCGCGGCGCGGCGGCGGGTCGACCGGCGCCGAGCGTGGCACGCGGCTGCGCAGCAGCGTGCGCGGCGGGCCATGCTCTTCGGGCACCAGCAGCAGCCGGTGGCGGCGCAGCGCGAGCCCCGGCTGCTCACTGCCGGTGATCACCACCAGCGGCACGGCCAGCAGCAAGGGCAGCAGCAGCGGCGTCAGCAAGGCGGCGGTGAAGCCCTCGCCGTGGGCGACGAGCACACCGCCGGCCAGCGCCGGCAGCGCGAACAGGCCCACGCGGGCGATCGCGTCGCGCCAGCGCACCGCGCTCGCATCGCGCGATGGCGAGCGCCAGTCCAGATGCAGGCCGGTGAGGGCGCCCAGCACGAACAGGCTGTGCGCCACCATGCGCACCGGCGCCTGCAGCGTGGACAGCAGCAGCTCGATCAGCGCGCCGGCGAACAGCCGTGGCGTGCCGCCGAAGCTGCGCTGCTCACGTCGCAGGATCACCGCAAGCACGCCGAGCAACCGCGGCAGCAGCAGCAGACTCAGCGTCAGCGCCCACAGCCCACCCGTCAGGCTGCCGATCCACCGCAGCGGCGAGCCGCTGTCCGGCCCTGCCGCCGTGCTGCTCAGCGCCGACTGCACGCCGGTGACGACGAAGGCCAGCCATAGCGGCGCCACCAGGTAGGCCATGGCCGCGGTGCCGAACATCACGCGATGCACCGGCCGCCAGCCGGGCTCGGCGATGAGCCGTGCGTTCTGCAGGTTGCCCTGGCACCAGCGGCGATCGCGCTGCAACTCGTCGAGCAGGTTCGGCGGATGCTGCTCCCAGCTGCCACCCAGCCCGGGGATCAGCCACACCTCGTAGCCGGCACGCCGCATCAGCGCGGCCTCGACGAAATCGTGCGAGAGGATGTCGCCCGACAGCCCGCCGCGCCCCGGCAGCGGCGCCAGGGCGCAGTGCTGCATGAAGGGCTGCAGGCGAATGATCGCGTTGTGCCCCCAGTAGTGCGATTCGCCGAGCTGCCAGTAGGCGAGCCCGAGGGCGAACAGCCGGCCGGTGATGCGCGCGGCGAAAGCCTGCGCGCGCGCATGCAGCGTGTCGTGGCCGCAGGCCATCGGCAAGGTCTGCACGATGCCGGCGCGCGGGTGCGCTTCCATCGTGCGCACGAGGCTGACCAGTGTCGAGCCGCTCATCACGCTGTCGGCGTCGAGCACCACCATGTAGCGGTAATTGCGGCCCCAGCGACGGCAGAAGTCGGCCACGTTGCCGGCCTTGCGCCGCGTGCGCCGCCGGCGCAAGCGATAGAAGATGCGCCCGCCCGGCGGCGCCTCATCGCCGAGCAGCACGCGCAGCTTCTCCCACGCCTCCACTTCGGCGCGGCGCAAAGCGGGGTCGGTGGTGTCGGAGAGGATGTAGACGTCGAACAGCCGCAGCGCCCCCGTCGCGGCCAGCGATTCGCAGGTGGCGCGCAGGCCGCCGAACACGGTGGCGATGTCCTCGTTGCAGATCGGCACGATCAGTGCTGTGCGCGCCTGTGCGTCGATGGGCGTGTAGGCGCTGGGCACCGTGAGCGCGTGGCCATCGCCGCGCCACAGCACCCAGGCGCCCATCAGCGCAGTGACGAAGCTGGCCGATACCCAGGCGAAGAGCAGCGCGAACAGCACCACCTGCAACGCGCGCGGCCAGGCATCGACCGGCCGCTGATGGGCGCTGAGCAGCAGTGCGGTGCCGCCGGCGGACAGCAGCAGCACCGCCGCCAGCAGCGTGCGCCGCCGACGCGTGGCGGCCTGCTGCCACGGTGCCCACGCGATCGGCGTTCGCGCGGCGCGGGCCGGCCACAGCAAGTGCCACAGCGCATGCCACAGCGCGTGCATCAGGCTGCGGGTGAAGCCCAGCCAGGGGCGCGGCTTCATCGGGCTGCGGGTGATCGGCGGTGCGGTGTCCACCCATGGCGGGGCGGTGCGCACGGACATCGTGGAGCGATTCATCGGCGTGGTCTTGTGTCGTCTTATTCGGCGGGGAGCGCATAGCTCCAGGTCTCGCTCAGGGCGCGGTCGCCCAGGCGCAGGAAGGCGCGCAGCTCGACGGGCTTGGCGATGTCGCGGCGGCGGAACTCGATGCTCACGCGCCAGCCGCCACGCCCCGGGTTGGGATAGGCCTGTGCGCGCAGGCTGCGCACGTTCTCGTCGCCGCTGACGCGTGCTTCGACCGGCGCGCCGTCGCTCAAGGCCTCGAGCGAGGGCCCGGCGAAGTCGACGTGGAACTGCACCGCGTCGGTCGGCGCCGGCGTCTTGCGGTAGCCCCAGCCGCGCCGCGTCTGAACCACATGGGCGACGCCCGGCACGCGCGCCAGCTCGTCGGCCAGCCAGTGCATGCGGTAGGCGAAGGTGAGTGGCTCGCCGGGCGGCGGCAATTGCGCCGGCACCCAATAGGCCGC
>VBDL01000055.1:14504-17359 GCA_005884255.1 Betaproteobacteria bacterium
CCCCACTCGCCTTGCGGCTCGATCCACACGCCGGGGCGGCGCTCGTAGTGCGACTCCAGGTCCTCGTAGCTCGTGAAGCTGCGGTCGCGCTGCAGCAGGCCGAAGCCGCGTGGTGACGTGAGTGCGAAGGAGGTGACAAAGGGCTGCTGCGGATTGGTCAGCGGCCGCCATATCCATTCGCCATCGGCGCTCACCACCTGCAGGCCGTCGGAGTCGTGCACCTCGGGGCGAAAGCCATCAGCCGGCGGCTGGTTCTCGCCGGCGAGGAACATGCTCGTCAGCGGCGCGAGGCCCAGCATCGCCACCGGTGCGCGCAGGAACACACGCGCCTGCACGTCGACGATGGTGCTCTTTCCCGGCGTGATGACGAAGCGGTAGGCGCCGGTGACGCGCGGGCCGTCGAGCAGCGCATACAGCGTCAACGTGGTGGCGTCGCGCGCCGGGCGCTCGAACCAGATCGTCGTGAAGGCGGGGAATTCCTCGCCGCTGCCGCCCACGGTGTCCACCGCCAGCCCGCGCGCCGAGAGGCCATAGCGCTGGCCCGCGCCCACTGCGCGGAAGTAGCTGGCGCCGAGGAAGGCGATGATCTCGTCCTTGTAGTCCGTGCGCACCATCGGGTAGTGCACGCGAAATCCGGCGACGTCGGCGGTGCCGCGGCTCGATGGCGGGCGCTTCAGCCGGCTGTAGTCGAAGGCATCGCGGCCGATTTGCAAGGGCCGCGGCTTGCCGTCGACCAGCTCGACGAGGCGCAGCGCGCGCGTGTAGTCGCGGCCGACGTGGAAGAACTGCAGCTCGAAGGGCAGCTCCGCGTCGCGCCACACCGATTGTTTCGGCTTGAACCGGACGTTGCGATATTCGTCGTAGTCGAGACCTTGCAATGCGGCGGAAAGCGTCGCGGCGTCGGTGCGATTAGGCGTGCGCGACAGCGCACGCGCCTGTTCGGTGACGTCGTCGAGCCCGAAGGCCGAGGCGCTGTGGTGCAGCAGTGCAAGAGCGAAGGCGAGGGCGAAGGGCGTCGAAGCAGGCCTTCGCGCGGGAACCTGGGGTTGCGCAAACATGGCCAACGCAGTGTTGTCCACGCCACGCGCGCACGAACCGACACAAGGTATCCGTTCATCAGTCGCTGCAACCAGCTGTGCGTGGGGATACGTGTGTTGCGTACCATCGGCACATGGCGAATGCCCTTCAGATTTATGCCGGGCCGCGCGCGCGACAGCAACTGCGCGAGCGCGGCCTGCGCGCACAGGACGTGCGCGTCATACCCGGCGCCGCCGGTGGCCCCAAGGGCCTCGCGCTGAATCCGCTGGATCGTTACCTCTTCGGCCACTGGCTGCCGCGCAGCGAGCACACGGTGCACCTGCTGGGCGCCTCGATCGGCGCCTGGCGCATGGCCACCGCCTGCCTCGGCGACGCCGACGCCGCCTTCGCGCAGATGGCGCACGACTACATTCACCAGCGCTATGAGCATGCGCCGGGCAAGGCGCCGAAGGCGCGCCATGTGAGCGAGGTGTTCGGCGCCAAACTGGCCGAGCGCTTCGGCGGGCGCGAGCAGGAAGTGTTGCAGCATGCGCGCTATCGCTTGCACGTGTTCACCAGTCGTGGCCGCCACCTGCTGCGGCGCGAGGGCCGCGTGCGCACGCCGCTGGGCTACCTCGGCGCGTTTGCCGCCAACGTGGTCAGGCGCGAGGCGATGGGCGCGTGGCTGGAGCGCGTGGTCTTCACCGACCAGCGCGAGGCGCCGCCGCTGCACCTGCGCGACTACCGGACGCAGCTGGTGCCGCTGGGCGCGAACAACCTGGCACCCAGCATCCTCGCCAGCTGCTCGATCCCGTTCTGGCTGGAGGCGGTGCACGACATCCCGGGCGCGCCGCGCGGCGCCTACTGGGACGGCGGCATCACCGACTACCACCTGCACCTGGACTACGCGTCGATGGGCGACGGGCTGGTGCTCTATCCGCATTTCCAGAAGACCATCGTGCCGGGCTGGCTCGACAAGGTGCTGAAGCACCGCCACAGCGCCAGCGAGCGGCTGGCCAATGTGGTGGTGCTGGCGCCCAGCCTCGAGTGGATCGCCAGCTTGCCGGGCGGCAAGCTGCCCGACCGCAGCGACTTCAAGGCCTACGTCAACGACGAGGCCGGCCGCGAAGCCGCATGGACGCGCGCGGTCGCCGAGAGCCAGCGCCTGGCCGACGAGTTCGCGGCCATCGTCGAGCGCGGCCAACCGTTCGACCCGTTGCCGCTGTAGCGTTCGCATCCATTTCGTCATCCGCTGCGTAAAGCCGCCGCAGACGCCTCGCCGCCGAAAGCGGGCGTCCGGTGCCGGCCTCCACGAGGCCGGTCGTGACCCTACGACTTCAGAGGATGACCCGCATGAAACGCAATCGAATCGCTCCGCTGATGGCGGCGCTGGCGGCCACCGCGGCCGGCGTGGCGATGCAGCCGGCCGAAGCCTCCAGCCACCGCGAGGCGCCGTTCATCACCACGCAGCCCAAGGTCGACGCGACGGACTTCTACATGTTCGCCAGCTACGAAACGGGCCGCGCCGGCTACATCACGCTGATCGCCAACTACCAGCCGCTGCAGGCACCGTACGGCGGCCCGAATTACTTCAGCATGGATCCGAACGCCCTGTACGAGATCCACATCGACAACAACGGTGACGCGAAGGAAGACATCAGCTTCCAGTTCCGCTTCAAGAACGCGCTCAAGGGCACGACGCTGAACATCGGCGGCAAGGACGTGGCGATCGCGCTGATCCAGTCCGGCACGGTGTCCGACCCGAAGGCGGCGGCACTGAACGTCAACGAGAGCTACACCGTCGACATCGTGCGCGGCGACCGCCGCAGCGGCACGCG
>VBDL01000729.1 GCA_005884255.1 Betaproteobacteria bacterium
GTGTTCGACGGCACGCCCGACGCGATCCGCCACGCAGACACCCTGACCGGCGCCTACCTCGGCGCGCGCAAGCACGTGGGCATGGGCTTTCGGCGCTTCGTCAACGACGCGACGCCGAAGCTGCTGCTCGAAGGCGCGCGCCAGCACAACCTGAAGAACGTCGAGGTCGCGTTCCCGCTGCAGCGGCTGGTGGTCGTCACCGGCGTGTCGGGCTCGGGCAAGAGCACGCTGATGCAGGACGTGCTGTACCCCGCGCTGGCGCGCCACTTCGGCAAGGCCACCGAGACGCCGGGCGAGCACGACCGCCTGCCCGGCGCCGATGTGCTCTCCGACGCCGTGTTCGTCGACCAGAGCCCGATCGGCAAGACCGCGCGCAGCAACCCGGCGAGCTACGTCGGTGCCTTCGACGAGATCCGCAAGCTGTTCGCCGCGGCGCCGCTGGCGGCNTCGGGCTTCGAGCATGTCGAGATGCAGTTCTTGAGCGACGTGTACCTGCGCTGCCCCGACTGCGACGGCACGCGCTACCGCGCCGAGATCCTCGACGTGAAGATGGTGCGCGGCCCGCGGCAGCTGTCGATCGCCGACACGCTGGAGCTCACGGTCAGCGAAGCGGTGCAGCTGTTCCGCGACGACCGCGACGTGCTGGCGAAGCTGCAGCCGATCGTCGATGTCGGCCTCGATTACGTGCGGCTCGGCCAGCCGGTGCCAACGCTTTCAGGCGGCGAGGCGCAACGGCTGAAGCTCGCCGGCTTCCTCGCGCAAGCCGCGAACGGGCCGAGCCAGCCGGCGGCGAAGAAGGGCACCTTGTTCCTCTTCGACGAGCCGACCACCGGCCTGCACTTCGACGACATCGCGAAGCTGATGCGCGCGCTGCGCAAGCTGCTCGATGCGGGGCATTCGCTGATCGTCATCGAGCACAACCTCGACGTGATCCGCAGCGCCGACTGGATCGTCGATCTGGGTCCCGAAGGCGGCGATGCGGGGGGCGAGATCGTCTGCACCGGCACGCCGGAGGACGTGAAGGCGTTCCCCGATTCGCACACCGGCAAGGCCTTGCGCGACTACGAGCATGCACTGGGCTTGAACGGCCATCGCGTCGAAGAAGGCCTGCCGCTGCAGACGGTGCTGAAGGCCAAGCGCGAGGTCGACGACGTGATCCGCATCGTCAACGCGAAGGAGCACAACCTCAAGTCGCTCAACGTCGACATCCCGCGCGGCAAGTTCAGCGTGATCACCGGCGTGTCGGGCTCGGGCAAGAGCACCTTGGCCTTCGACATCCTGTTCAACGAAGGGCAGCGGCGCTATCTCGAATCGCTGAACGCCTATGCGCGCAGCATCGTGCAGCCGGCGGGCCGGCCGGAGGTCGATGCGGTGTACGGCATTCCGCCGACGGTGGCTATCGAGCAGCGGCTGTCGCGCGGTGGCCGCAAGAGCACGGTCGCGACGACCACCGAGGTGTGGCACTTCCTGCGCCTGCTGTGGGTCAAGCTTGGGCTGCAGCATTGCGTGAAGGACGGCGCGCCGGTGCAGCCGCAAAGCGCCGAGAGCATCGCGGCGCAGCTGCTGCGCGACCACAAGGGCGAGCATGTCGGCTTGCTCGCGCCGCTGGTGGTCAACCGCAAGGGCGTCTACACCGATCTCGCCAAGTGGGCCAAGGCGCGCGGCCACACGCATTTGCGCGTCGACGGCGAGTTCGTCAAGGTCGATCCGTGGCCGCGGCTCGATCGCTTCAAGGAGCACACGCTCGAATTGCCGGTGGGCGACCTCGTGGTCTCGGCCGACAACGAGGCTGAATTGCGCGCGCTGCTGGCGAAGACGCTGGAGCTCGGCAAGGGCGTGATGCATTTGCTGGCGCCGCTCGACGGGCTCTCCGCCGCAATGGGCAACGGCCACAGCGGCGCGGGCATCGGCAAGGTCAAGGTGTTCTCCACCAAGCGCGCCTGCCCGGTGTGCGGCACCAGCTATCTGGAGCTCGACCCGCGCATGTTTTCGTACAACAGCAAGCATGGCTGGTGCACGACCTGCGTCGGCACCGGCCTCGCGCTGACGCGCGAGCAGCGCAAGGCCTACGACGATTCGGTGCGCGATGACGACAACCGCGGCCGCGAGCAGAGCTTCCCGTCGGAGGAGGCTGAGGTCGAAGGCGTCGGCGACCAGCCCTGCCCCGACTGCCACGGCACGCGGCTGAATGCGGCATCGCGCGCGGTCAGCTTCGACGCGCGGCCGATCAGCGAGGTCGCGGCCTGGTCGGTGAGCGATACGCGCCGCTGGATCGAGGGACTGCGCCTCATCGGCCGCGATGCCGAGATCGCGCGCGACGTGATCAGCGAGATCAAGAGCCGGCTCGAATTCCTCGAGGAGGTCGGGCTCGGCTACCTGACGCTCGATCGCGCCGCGCCCACCTTGAGCGGCGGCGAGGCGCAGCGCATCCGCCTCGCGGCGCAGCTCGGCAGCAACCTGCAGGGCGTGTGCTACGTGCTGGACGAGCCGACCATCGGCCTGCATCCGCGCGACAACCAGATCCTGTTGAAGGCGCTTCAGACCTTGAGCGGCAAGGGCAACACGCTGGTCGTCGTCGAACATGACGAGGACACGATCCGCCAGGCCGACCACATCATCGACATCG
>VBDL01000730.1 GCA_005884255.1 Betaproteobacteria bacterium
TCAGCGCATAGCGCTCGGCGACCCACGGCCCGTCGTAGAGCAGGCGCGCCACCTCGTACAGCACCGAGAGGTCGATACGCTTCACCGGCCCGGCCAGCGACTGCGCGCCGCGCTGCGCCTGCGGCCACGACGACGCGTAGCCCTCATCGCCCGGCCATTGCGTGGCCGCGGGCACGCCAATGCGCAGCGGCTGCCCGAAGCGCGCGGGCCGCAGCGCATGGCGCTGGAAGCTGGGCCCGCCATCCTTGCCGTCGATGACGGACATCACGCGCGCCGCATCGTCCACCGTCAGCGCGAACACCGACACCACGTCGAGCGTGCGGCACGCGGGCACGACGCCGTTCATGCCGATGCGTCCCGGCGTCGGCTTCAGCCCGACGATGTTGTTGAAGCCCGCCGGCACGCGCCCCGACCCGGCGGTATCGGTGCCGAGTGCGAACGGCACCAGGCCGCGCGCCACCACCGACGCGGAGCCCTGGGCACCTCGCCATACGGCGAGCGCGTGCCGACGAGGCCGGTGGCGAACTGGTCGAGGTTGGTCTTGCCCACCAGCACGGCGCCCGCATCGAGCAGGCGCTGCACCGCGGTGGCGTGCTCGCTCGGCGTGTAGGCGAAGGCGGGGCAGGCGGCGGTGGTCGGCAGGCCGGCGACGTCGATGTTGTCCTTCACCGCGAAGGGCACGCCATACAGCGGCAGCGTGTCGGGCGAAGCACCGTGCAACGCCTTCAGCTGCGCGGCGATGAAGGCCTCGCCACACAGCGTGATCCACGCCGGGTCGTCGCCGCGCCATTGCGCGCGCAGCGCGGCGATGTGATCGGGCGGCGCCAGGCGGCCTTCTCGATAGGCGCGCAACAACGCATGAATGGTCAGCGGCTTCATGCGCGCAGCGCGGCGATGAGCCGCTCGCTTGGTGCCGTCCAGCCGACGATCGCGCCCTGGGCACGGATCATCGCCAGCGTCGCCGCCTTGAACTCGGGGAAGTAGCTCTCGGTGCCGTCCTCCACCAGCAGGCCCTCGTAGCCGCGGTCGTTGGCCTCGCGCAGCGTGGTCTGCACGCAGACCTCGGTGGTCACGCCCATTACCACCAGGTGCGTGACGCCGCGGCGCTGCAGCTCGTCGTGCAGTGCGGTCGCATAGAAGGCGCCCTTGCCCGGCTTGTCGATCACCAGCTCGCCGTCGACGGGCGCCAGCTCGCGCACGATCTCGCTGCCGGGCTCACCCGCGATGAGGATGCGGCCCATCGGGCCGCGGTCGCCGATGCGCAACGTCGGATTGCCGCGCAAGCGTTTGGTGGGTGGGCAGTTGGACAGGTCCGGCCGATGCGCCTCGCGGGTGTGCACGACGAAGCCGCCGCGTTCGCGCCATGCGTCGAGCACGCGCCTTACCGTCGGCACAATGGCCTGCAGACGCGTCACGTCGTTGCCCAGCGTCTCGCCGAAGCCGCCGCGCTCGATGAAGTCGCGTTGCATGTCGATGATGAGCAGCGCTGTCTTCTGCAGCTCGAAGCTGTAGTCGAAGGGATTAGCTGCGATCTCGATCATGGGTTTCCGTGCCTTGTGCCGATCCTCGGCGTCGGTGATCGAGAGACCGCGCCGGGACTCCGCCTCGGCAGGCGGGTCCCTTTCTTCTGCGGGCCCAGA
>VBDL01000010.1 GCA_005884255.1 Betaproteobacteria bacterium
AAACGCGGCTCGATCAGGTGCTGCGCCTGAACACCGTGCTCGCCCAGTTCGAGCAGGATCTGCATGAGCTGCAAGACACGCAGGTCGTGCCCGCGCTCGCCTTCGACGGCGCCACGCTGCGCCTGACGCGCCGCAGCGAGCGCGGCCTGCAGCTGGTGGTCTGGTCGTTGCGCGAGGGCGCCTGGTGGCGCTGGTCGGGTGTCGCCGTCACCGGCGCGCGCGAGCTGCAGGATCAGTGGCTGACGAGCCAGCAGTTGCAGGGCAAGGAGCCCGGCTGGCTGCGCGTGCTCGACGGCATGTCGACCTGGCAGGTCTACTGCTATCGCAACAACGGCTGGTCGAACTGCCAGTCCAGTGGCGACGTCGCGCAGCCGCCGGCCGGGGGCGCAAGCGCGCCGAAGACGCGCGTCGTGCTGCCCACCGGCGTGCGCCTGGTGGTCGGCCTTGCCGGCGCAAGCGCATCCGGCCTCACGCGCGACATCCTGCTCGCCCCGCATTTGCCATGATGACGACCCCCGATCGCGGAGTACCGCGATGCGCCCCCCGGGGGGGCCTCGCCCGGCTTGGGGCGGCCCGGCGCCGGGCTCGCGCCGCTCAAGGAGGGGCGGCCCTGCTCATGGCAATGGTCATCGTGACCCTCATCGTGTCGCTCGCCGCATCGATGATCTGGCAGCAATGGCGCGCGGTGCAGGTCGAGACGGCCGAGCGAGCGCGCTCGCAGGCCGCGTGGATCCTCACCGGCGCGCTCGACTGGGCGCGGCTGATCCTGCGCGAGGACGCGCGCAACGCCGGCCCCGATCACCTCGGCGAGCCGTGGGCCGTGCCGCTGGCCGAGGCGCGGCTGTCGACCTTTCTTGCGGCCGACAGGGAGAACGCCGAGGGCGCGCCGGATGCATTCCTCTCCGGCAGCATCAGCGATGCGCAGGCGCTGTACAACCTGCGCAACCTGGTCGACGGCAACGGGAAGATCGTGCCCGACGAGTTGCGCGCGCTGGAGCGGTTGTGCACCGCGGTCGGCGTGTCACTGACCACGGCGACGAACATCGCCAACGTGATGCAGAGCGCGCTCGCCGCCGCCGCGTCGCCGGAGAACGAGGTAGCGCCGCTGCTGCCCGGTTCGGTGATGCAGTTCTCATGGGCCGGTGTGAGTACCGATGAACTGCGCCGGCTACAGCCCTACGTGGCCTTGCTGCCGCGCGCGACGCCGGTCAATCTGAACACAGCATCGCGCGAGGTACTGGTCGCGGCCATCGACGGGCTGGACCTGAGCAGCGCCGAACGATTGGTGCAAGCGCGCCAACGCAACCCTTTCAACGGCATCCCCGATGCGCAGGCCTTGGTGCCGCAAGGTGTGACGCTCAACGCGCAGCGCGTCGACATCCGCTCCAACTTCTTCGAGGTGCGCGGCCGGCTGCGCCTCGGCGAGCGGGCCCTCGAGGAGCGCTCCCTGGTCGAGCGCCGCCGGCTGGACATCGTCGTCATCGACCGCGAACGCCTCGGCCTGGCCGAGACCGCTCGGTGAAAACCATGCTGCGGACAGGCAGCAACAACGGCCCGTAAGTCATTGATTTACAGAGGCTTGACATTGCCCGCTGCCTACAATCGCTCTACCCTCGCTTGTCCTCCATGTCGACACTCGTTCTCTTGCTGGCGCCGCGTGAGCGGCTGCGCGCCCAGGCCTCTGCCGCGGGCGAAGGCGCGCGCGCCAGCCGCGAGTTCAGCTATGCGCTGAGTGCCGACGGCCTGGCCGTCAGCGCGCAAGGCCGCTGCGCCGCCGCGCTGCTGCCCAAGGCCGACAGCGTGATCGCGGTGCTTGCCGATGCCGATGTCAGCTGGCACCGCATCACCTTGCCCAAGGCGCCCGCCGCGCGGCTGCGCGCCGCGCTGGTCGGCGTGCTCGAAGAATCGCTGCTCGACGACGAAGACGCGCTGCACCTGGCCGTCGCGCCGCAGGCCACGGCCGGGCAGCCGACGTGGATCGCCGCCGTGCACAGGCCCTGGCTGGCCGCCGAGCTGGCCGCGCTCGAAGCGGCCAACCTCAGCGTCGAGCGCGTGGTGCCGTCGAGCTGGCCCGACAACCCGGCGTCCGCGCATTTCTTCGAGGCCGAGGAAGGCGCCGGCGCGCAAGCCGACAACCTGGCGCTGGCCTGGTCCGACGACCAGGGTGTGAGTTGCGTACGCCTGGACGGCGGCCTCGCGCGCACGCTGCTGCCGAGCGACCCGCAGACACCATTGCGCGCCAGCGCCACGCCGGCGGTCGCCGCGGCGGCGGAACGCTGGCTCGGTGCACCGGTGCCCGTGCTGCCGGCTGCCCAGCGCGCGCTCATCGCCGCGCGTTCGCTGTGGAACCTGCGCCAGTTCGATCTGGCCGCACGGCACCGCGGCGCGCGCGCGCTGGCCGATGCCTGGCGGCAGCTGCTGAGCCCCGCGTGGCGGCCGGTGCGCATCGGCCTCGTGACCCTCGTCGTGCTGCAGCTCATCGGGCTGAACCTGTGGGCCTTGCATCTGCGCGGCCAGGCCAACGAACGGCAGCAGGCCATGGCCACGCTGCTGCGTGCCACCTATCCGAGCGCGAGCACGGCGCTCGCGCCCGATGTCGAGATGGAACGCCAGACCTCGGTGCTGCGCAGCGCCGCCGGTCGCGCCGGCGCGGGCGACCTGGAGCCGATGCTGCAAGCCGCCGCCGCCGCGTGGCCCGATGGCGTGCCGCCGGTGGAGACGCTGCGCTTCGAGCCCGGCAAGCTCACCTTGAGCGCCGCGTCGATGACGCCGGCGCAGATCGATCGCTTTCGCAGCGAGCTGCGGCCCGCGGGCTGGGCCGTGGACACCAGCGAAGGCCGCCTGACCATCAGCCGCGCCAACGCGGCCGCGTTGTGAACACCATGGCCCTGCCGAACTCCCCCGCCCTCGCTGCCGCGCGCACGCAGCTCACGGCGCGCTGGCGCGCGCTGGCGCCGCGCGAGCGGCGCATGCTGGGCATCGGCCTCGGCCTGCTGGCCGTCGCCATCGTGTGGTGGATCGCGGTGCAGCCGGCGTGGCGCGCGCTGCGCGACGCGCCGGCGCAGATCGACAAGCTCGACGCGCAGCTGCAGCAGATGCAGCGCCTGGCCGCCGAATCGAAGGAACTGCGCGGCGCGCCGGCGGTGAGCCCCGAGCAGTCGGCCGCCGCGCTGAAGGCGGCCACCGATCGGCTCGGCGAGCGCGCGCGCCTCACGCTGCAGGGCGAGCGCGCAACGCTCACGCTGACCGGCGTCGACAGCGCGCGGTTGCGCGCCTGGCTGGCCGAGGCGCGCAGCGGCGCGCGCGCGCGGCCCATCGAGGCGCAGTTGTCGCGTGGCCCGCAGGGCTATCAGGGCACGCTGGTCGTGGCACTCGGAGGCATGCGATGAGACTCCCCCTGCGCCGCGGCGCGAAGCGCAAGGGCGGCTTCTCGCCGACCCTGGCCGGCTGGCAGGCCTCCACGCATGCCGAGCTCGCGTGGCGCAGCGCGCGCGGTGCCGGCGCGCGCTGGGCCATTGCCGGCGGCGTGCTCGGCGTCCTCATCGGCTTGATCGCCTTTGCACCCGCCGCGTGGCTGGCCAGCGCGGTCGCCTCGGCCACCAACCAGCGCCTGCTGCTCGCCGATGCACGCGGCACCGTGTGGAGCGGCAGCGCGCTGCCGGTGCTCACCGGCGGGCCCGACAGCCGCGACGCCAGCGCGCTGCCCGGCCGCATGCAGTGGAACGTGAGCCTGAGCGGCCTCACGCTGGAGCTGCGCGCGCGCCAGGAGTGCTGCCTCAACAGCGGTACGGTGCTGCGCGTGAAGCCCGGCCTCGCCCGCCTGCAGGCCACGCTGCAGCCGCCGCCGGACGGCATCGTCGGCCAATGGCCGGCCGCCTGGCTGGCAGGCCTGGGCACCCCCTGGAACACGCTGCAGCTCGGCGGCACCCTGCGCCTGAGCACGCCGGCGCTGAACCTCGAGTCGGTCGAAGGCCGCTGGCGGATGGCCGGCCGCGCGGAGGTCGATCTGGTCGGCGTGTCGTCGCGCCTGTCGACCTTGCCCACGCTGGGCAGCTATCGGCTCAGCCTCGCCGGCGATGGCAGCGGCAACTCGCAGATCACGCTGTCCACGCTCGAGGGGCCGATGCAGCTCAGCGGCAACGGTAACTGGGGTGCCGGCGGCGTGCACCTGCGCGGCGAGGCCGCCGCGGCGGCGGCCGACGAAGCGGCGCTGTCGAACTTGTTGAACATCATCGGGCGGCGCCAGGGTGCGCGGTCCATCATCGCGATCGGATGACCATGCGAGCGCACTCCTCTCATGCCCTGCGCCGGATCGCCTGCGCCGTTCTCACCTTCTCGCTGGCCGCACCGCTGACCGCGCAGCAAGCGCCCAGCGAAGCGCCGGTGAAGTCGCCGGGCCGCAGCCCGGCGCTGAAATCGAAGACGGCCGTGACGATGAACTTCGTCAATGCCGACATCGAAGCCGTGTCGCGCGCGATGGGCGCGATGCTCGACCGCCAGATCCTCGTCGATCCGCGCGTCAAGGGCACGATCACCGTCTACAGCGACCAGCCGATGTCGGTGCGCGAGGCGTATCTCAACTACCTTGCGGCGCTGCGCGGCCTCGGCTTCGCGGTGGTGGAGAACGCGGGGCTGTTGAAGGTGGTGCCCGAGGCCGAGGCCAAGCTGCAGGCGGGCAGCGTGTCGGTGGGCCCGGTCACGCAGCGCGGCGACCAGATCGCCACGCAGGTGTTCCGCCTCAACTACGAGAACGCCAACAACCTGGTGGCCGTGCTGCGCCCGCTGATCACGCCGAACAACACGATCAACGCCAACCCGAGCAACAACACGCTGGTCATCACCGACTACGCCGACAACCTGCAGCGCCTCGCGAAGATCATCGCCGCGATGGACACGCCGGCGAGCACCGACATCGAGGTGATCCCGCTGCAGCATGCGGTGGCCAGCGACCTGGCGACCCTGGTGCAGCGCCTGGCCGATGCGACCCCGACACCCGGCGCCGCGCCCGGCGTGCCGGTGGCCGGCGGCAGCAGCTCGGTGCTCGCCGACTCCGCGCACAACGCGCTGATCGTGCGCGCCGCCAACCCGGCGAAGCTGGCGCTGATCCGCTCGGTCATCGACAAGCTCGACCGCCCGACCACCGGCGGCGGCCCGGCCGGCAACATCTATGTGGTGCACCTGAAGAACGCCGATGCGACGAAGCTCGCCACCGTGCTGCGCGCGGCCTATGCGGCCGGCGCGCCGGCCGGCACCGGCACCGGCGGCGGCAACGTGCCGGTCACCGGTGCTGCCGCACCGGCGGCGCAGCCCATCGCCGCGCCGGCCACCGGCACCAGCGGCGGCACCAGCAGCGCGGCGGCGGCGCCGATCACGCCGTCGGCCGGCCCGTCCACCGGCGGCTTCGTGCAGGCCGACCCGGCGACCAACTCGCTGATCATCACCGCGCCCGAGCCGATGTACCGCCAGCTGCGCGCGATGATCGATGCGCTCGACTCACGCCGTGCGCAGGTCTACATCGAAAGCATGATCGTCGAGGTAACGGGCGATAACGCGGCCGACTTCGGCTTCCAGTGGCAGGGCCTGTTCGGGAGCAAGGGCGACAGGAACGGCTTGTTTGCCGGCACCAACTCGTCGGTCGGCGGCACCAACATCCTCGACCTGTCGGCCACCTTGGCCGGCACCACCACCAGCAGCACGAGCACCAGCATCGCGCTGCCGGCCGCGGGGCTGAACGTCGGCCTGCTGCGCAACTACGGCGGCACGTATGCGCTGGCCGCGGTGGCGCACCTGCTGCAGAGCCAGAACAACACCAACATCATCTCGACGCCGAACCTCATCACGCTGGACAACGAAGAGGCGAAGATCATCGTCGGCAGCAACGTGCCTTTCATCACCGGCTCGTTCACCAACACCGGCACCGCGACGACCAACCCGTTCCAGACCATCGAGCGCAAGGACGTGGGCATCACCTTGCGCATCAAGCCGCAGATCGGCGAGAACGGCACGGTGCGCATGACGATCTTCCAGGAATCGTCGTCGGTGATCGCGCAGGCCGCCGGCACCGCCAACACCGGCCCGACCACCGCGAAGCGCTCGATCGAATCGAACGTCGTCGTCGAGGACGGCCAGATCATCGTGCTCGGCGGCCTGATCGAAGACAAATTCAGTGACGGCAAGGACAAGGTGCCGCTGCTCGGCGACCTGCCGCTGGTGGGCGCGCTGTTCCGCAGCGAGAGCCGCACCAAGACGCGCACCAACCTGATGGTCTTCCTGCGCCCCGTGGTGCTGCGTGACGCCGACTCGACCAACAAGCTATCGCTCGACCGCTACGACCTGATCCGCGCGCAGCAGCAGAACGTGCAGCCGGCGAACAGCATCGTGATGCCGATCAACGAGTCGCCGGTGCTGCCCGAGCGCACGAAGCCGGCAGCGCCCGAGGCACCGGCGCCGCTGAACCCGCCGCCGTCGCCGGAGGCGCCGGCCAGCGCGCCGGCCAAGTCTTCCTGAGCCGGAGGCTGCGATGGGCGCCCGTCACCCCCTGCCCTACGCCTTTGCGAAGGCGCACACGCTGCTGCTCGAAGACGACGGCGAGCGGCTCACGCTGGTCGCGGGCGAGGGCACGCCGCGCAGTGCGCTCTTCGAGGTGCTGCGCGTCTACGACGTCGAC
This sequence comes from Betaproteobacteria bacterium, assembly GCA_005884255.1. GTDB lineage: Bacteria > Pseudomonadota > Gammaproteobacteria > Burkholderiales > Burkholderiaceae_C > VBDL01. Next base: position 6,668 of record VBDL01000010.1, read on the forward strand.
CGCCTGGAGCGCGAGCCGCAAGGCACGCTGGCCGAGCGCATCGCGGTGGCCTACGCCGGCGGCGAATCGAGCGCCGCGGCGGTGGTCGGTGAGGTGGAGAGCGCAGTCGACCTGTCGCGCCTGATGCAGGAGCTGCCGGCGGTCGAAGACCTGCTGGAGGCGGCCAACGATGCGCCGATCATCCGCATGCTCAACGCGCTGCTGACGCAGGCCGCGAAAGACGGCGCCAGCGACATCCACATCGAGCCCTACGAGCGCTCGAGCTCGGTGCGCTTTCGCGTCGACGGCACCTTGCGCGAGGTGGTGCGGCCCAATCGCGCGCTGCACGCCGCGCTGATCTCGCGCCTGAAGATCATGGCCGAGCTCGACATCGCCGAGAAGCGGCTGCCGCAGGACGGGCGCATCTCCTTGCGCATCGGCGGGCGTGCGATCGACGTGCGCGTGTCGACGCTGCCATCGGCGCACGGCGAGCGCGCGGTGCTGCGTCTGCTGGACAAGGGCGAGTCGAAATTCAGCCTCGAGGCCCTGGGCATGAGCGACGACGTGCTGCAGCCCTTCAACCGCCTGGTGCAGCAGCCGCACGGCATCGTGCTCGTCACCGGCCCCACCGGCTCGGGCAAAACGACCACGCTGTACGCATCGCTGCAGCGCGTCGACACCAGCACGACCAACGTGCTCACCGTCGAAGATCCGATCGAATACGAGCTGCCGGGCATCGGGCAGACGCAGGTCAACGCGAAGATCGACCTCGATTTCGCCAAGGCGTTGCGCGCCATCCTGCGCCAGGACCCGGACGTGATCATGATCGGCGAGATCCGCGACTACGAGACCGCGCAGATCGCCATCCAGGCCTCGCTGACCGGCCACCTGGTGCTGGCCACCCTGCACACCAACGACGCGCCGTCGAGCGTGACGCGCCTGATCGACATGGGCGTCGAGCCCTACCTGCTGAGCTCGAGCCTGCTGGGCGTGCTGGCGCAGCGCCTGGTGCGCAAGCTGTGCCCGAACTGCAAGCGCGCCGATGCGCGCGGCCGCTACCACCCGGTGGGCTGCGTGCAGTGCGCGAACAGCGGCTACAAGGGCCGCACCGGCATCTATGAGCTGATGGCGGTCGACGACAAGGTGAGCGCGCTGATCCATTCACGCGCCGCCGAGAGCCAGCTCTTCGTCGCCGCCGAGGCCGCAGGGTTGCGTCCAATGCGCGCCGATGGCGAGCGGCTGGTCGAGCAAGGCGTCACCTCGGCCGAAGAGGTGATGCGCGTGACCAGAGAGTGAGTATGACCCCCAAGCTTGTGGCTTCGCCCCATCGCTACCCCCCGAGGGGGCCGCGCCTGCCTTGGGGCGGCCCGGCGGCAGGCTGACATGCCGGCCTACCGCTTCGAAGCGCTCGACGCCGCCGGCAAGCCGAGCACCGGCCTGGTCGAGGCCGACAACGCGCGCGCCGCGCGCGCAGTTGCGCGCGCAGTCGCTGGTGCCGCTGCAGGTGACGCCGGTCTCTGCCGCAACGGCGCAAGGCGGCGGGCGCCAGTTGTTCACGCCGCGGGTGTTCTCGTCGACTGCGCTGTCGGTGTGGACGCGACAGCTCGCCGGCCTGGTGGGTGCCGGCCTGCCGCTGGAGCGCGCGCTCACGGCGCTGGCCGATGAAGCCGAAGATCCGAAGCAGCGCGAACTCGTCGCC
>VBDL01000731.1:0-359 GCA_005884255.1 Betaproteobacteria bacterium
GCCTTCGAGGCGATGAACAACGCCGGCGTGGCGGGCGCGGACATGCTGGTGATCCTCAACGACAACGACATGTCGATCTCACCGCCCGTGGGTGCGCTGAACCGCTACCTGGCGCGGCTGATGAGCGGCAAGTTCTACGCCACCGCGCGCGAGGGCGCGAAGAGCGTGCTCAAGCACACGCCGCTGTACGAGCTGGCGCGCCGCTTCGAGGAGCACACCAAGGGCATGGTGGTGCCGGGCACGATCTTCGAGGAGTTCGGCTTCAACTACGTCGGCCCGATCGACGGCCACGACCTCGAATCGCTCATTCCCACGCTGGAGAACCTGCGCGAGCTCAAGGGCCCGCAGTTCCTGCACGT
>VBDL01000731.1:447-2614 GCA_005884255.1 Betaproteobacteria bacterium
GTGTTCGGGCACTGGCTGTGCGACATGGCCGCCCAGGACGAGCGCCTCGTCGGCATCACGCCGGCAATGCGCGAGGGCTCGGGCATGGTCGAGTTCGAGCAGCGCTTCCCCGCGCGTTATCACGATGTCGGCATCGCCGAGCAGCACGCGGTGACCTTCGCCGCGGGCCTCGCCTGCGAAGGCCTGAAGCCGGTGGTGGCGATCTACTCGACCTTCCTGCAGCGCGGCTACGACCAGGCCATCCACGACGTGGCGATCCAGAACCTGCCCGTGGTGTTCGCGCTCGACCGCGCCGGCGTCGTCGGTGCCGACGGCGCCACGCACTGCGGCGCCTTCGACATCGCCTACCTGCGCTGCCTGCCCAACTTCAGCGTGCTGGCGCCGGCCGACGAGAACGAGTGCCGGCAACTGCTGACCACCGCGTTCGAGCAGAACCATCCGGTGGCCGTGCGCTACCCGCGGGGTGCCGGCGTCGGCACCGCGGTGCAGCAGGAGCTGAAGGCGCTGCCGTTCGGCAAGGGCGAAGTGCGCCGGCGCGGCAATCGCATCGCCATCCTCGCCTTTGGCACGCTGCTGTACCCGGCGCTGGCCGCGGCCGAGCGGCTCGATGCGACGGTCGCCAACATGCGCTTCGTCAAGCCGCTCGACACCGCGCTGCTGCTGGAGCTGGCGCGCACGCACGAGGCGCTGGTCACGGTGGAAGAGGGCTGCGTGATGGGCGGCGCCGGCAGCGCGGTGCTGGAAGCCTTGCAGGCGGCCGGTGTCGAGGTGCCGGTGCTGCAGATCGGCCTGCCCGATGAGTTCGTCGAGCACGGCGACCCGGCCAAAATCCTCAGCGGGCTCGGGCTGGATGCTGCCGGCATCGAGCAATCCATTCTCAAGCGCTTCGCGGCGAGGCCTTCGCTCGTCCGCCCCGCCGTGAACTCGTAGGGTGGGCTTCAGCCCACCGGCCGCGTGGGCTAAAGCCCATCCTACGGGACCCGGGCACGGTTTGATGTCATCCTTCGCACCCATGAACAACTTGACCGACGCGCTGCACATCCCCGACACGCAGAGTGCGCGCGATGAGCGCCGCCTGGCGATCCAGCGCGTGGGCGTGAAGGATGTGCGCTACCCGATGCAGCTGCGCGTCGGCGGCCAGGTGCAGAGCACCGCCGCGCAGTGGGACCTCGATGTTGCGCTGCCCGCGGACAAGAAGGGCACGCACATGTCGCGCTTCGTCGCGTGGCTGGAGGCGCTGCAGGGCACGCCGCTGGATGCCGCCGAGCTGCGCACGCAACTGGCCGCGATGCTCGATCGCCTGCATGCGAGCGACGGCCGCATCGAGGCGCGCTTTAGCTTCTTCATCCGCAAGCGCGCGCCGGTGTCCGGCGTGCAAAGCCTGCTCGACATCAATGGCCGCTGGATCGCCGAGACGCGCAGTGGCGTGACCTCGATCTGGACGGAAGCCACGGTGCCGGTGAAGAGCCTGTGCCCGTGCAGCAAGGAGATCTCCGACTACGGCGCGCACAACCAGCGCTCGCTGGTCACGGTGCGCGTCGAGCAGCTGCAGCCGATCGAGTGGCATGAACTGGTGCGCTTCGCCGAAGACAGCGCCTCCAGCGAGATCTGGCCGCTGCTCAAGCGCCCGGACGAAAAGTGGATCACCGAGCGCGCCTACGAGAACCCGAAGTTCGTCGAGGATCTGGTGCGTGACGTCGCGTTGCGGCTGAACGAGGATCCGCGCGTCGGCCGCTACACGGTCGACGTGGAGAACTTCGAGTCGATCCACAACCACTCGGCCTACGCGCGCATCGAGCGCACGTAGTTCCCTCTCGCCGATGGCCGGCGACATCCCGCTTCACGATGCGCAGCGCATGCGCCGCGCCGGGGCGGATCTCTTGTCGCTCGCTCTGATCGATGCGCGCAACCAGCTGCTGCGCTGGGTCACGGCCTTCGAGGCGGCGGCGAGCGCGAGTGGCGAGCGGCCCGACGATGCGCTGCCGCCGCTGTGGCTGATCGGCCAGGCCGGCTGGTTCCCCGAGTTCTGGATCGCGCGCAACGTGCAGCGCCAGCGCGGCGAGCACTGCGATGCGCAGGCGACCAAGCTCGCATCGATCGAGCCGCAAGCCGATGCCTCCTACGACCCGCGACACAGCGCGCCCGCCGCTCGCTGGTCGCTCGAGTT
>VBDL01000731.1:2701-2990 GCA_005884255.1 Betaproteobacteria bacterium
ACCTTGGCCGAACAGGCACAGGCGCTGGACCTCGATGCCGCCGTGCAAGCGCCGCTGTGGGCCGAACTGCCGGCGCGCGTGCTGCGCGATGCGTTGTGGTTTCCGTCCCAATGCTGGGAGATGGGGTCGCCGCGCGACACGGGCTTCACGCCGGATGCCGAGAAGTGGGCGCACGAGGTCGGCATCCCCGAGTTCGAGATCGATGCGCAGGCGGTGAACTGGGCGCAGTTCCTCGAATTCGTCGAGGACGGCGGCTACGACGACGAGCGTTGGTGGTCCAACATCGGCC
>VBDL01000734.1 GCA_005884255.1 Betaproteobacteria bacterium
AGCGCAGAACTCAAGGCCAAGGTTCTGGCTGCTTGCAATGAACCGGGCGCGTCGATCTCGGGGGTTGCACTGGCGCACGGCCTGAACGCCAATCTTGTGCGTACCTGGCGCACCGGCCGCGGGCTCAAGCGCGCCGGCGTCCCTGTGGAGTCACTGCCAGCTCGCGAGCAGCCCAGACGGCCCGTGTTGGCGGCATCGCCGCTGCTTGCGGCCAACCCTGAGTTCGTGGCGATCGAGATGCCTGCGCCGCCCAAGACGACGGGTAGCACCGCTGCTGGCCACGCCGATACCACGCCGAGCGCCGATCCGCTCATCCACGTCGAGTTGCGTCGCGGTCCACTGCACCTCAGCGTACGCTGGCCGACATCTGCTGCCGACGACTGCACGGCTTGGCTGCGCGAGCTGACCACGGGCGTGCTGAAGTGATCCGCATCGACCAACTGTGGCTGTGCACCGCGCCGATGGACATGCGCGCCGGCGCCGAGGCGCACCATGGCTACCTCTTCGCCAATGCGCGCGCCACGCGCATCAAGCTGTTGGTTCACGATGGGTTCGGCGTGTGGTGCGCCGCGCGGCGCCTGAACGCTGGTCACTTCGCGTGGCCGCGCGAGGCGGCGGCGACGCCGCTGTCGTTGACGAAGGCGCAGTTCGATGCGTTGGTCGTGGGCTTGCCCTGGCAGCGCCTGCCCGAGATGAGCGTGATCACGCGGGTGTGAGCGTAGTGGTGACCTGCCTGCGACACTCGTTCTTGCGTTGACAGGAGTTGCGCCAATCACGTGAGCTCGCTCGCATGGGCATGATGCGACGCATGCTCAGCACGCGCGATCTCAAGGCTCAGGACCTGCAAGGTCTGTCGCCCGAGGCCGTCACGGCGTTGGCTGCACAAATGCTCGAGCGCATCGAGCAGCAGACGCGGGACCTCGAGCTGCAACGACGCGACCTCGAGATCAAGCAGAAGCTGATCGAACGCAAGGACCGCGACATCGCCTGGCGCGACGCGAAGCTGGAGAAGGTCAGCTTCGAGTTGGCGCGGCTGAAGCGCTGGAAGTTCGGCGCCAAGAGCGAGGCGATGACGGCCGAGCAGCGCCAGATGTTCCAGGACACGCTGCTGGAGGACGAGGCCGACCTCGAGGCGCAACTCGTCGCGCTGCGTGCAGCATTGCCCGAGACGCCGGCCGCACCCAAGGCACCGCGTCGACGCCCGCGCCGCCAGGCACTGCCCGATCATCTGCGCCGCGTCGAGCACCATCACGAACCCGAGAACACCAACTGCATAACACCGGACTGCGGGCAGCAGATGACTCGCGTCGGCGAGGACATCAGCGAACGGCTGGACATCGTGCCGGCCGAGTTCTTCGTGCACCGGCACATCTACGGCAAGTGGACGTGCCGCTGCTGCCAGCGCCAAGGGATCGAACGCCTGGTGCAGGAGCCTGCCGATCCGCAGATCATCGACGGCGGCATCGCCGCCAGCGGGCTGGTGGCTCATACGCTGATCAGCCGCTTCGTCGATCACCTGCCGTATTACCGCCAGGAGGCCATCAATGCCAGGTCCGGCGTTCACACGCCGCGCTCGACGCTGGCGGCGCAGTCCGGCCGCGCCGGCGCAGCGATGGGGCCGCTGTACGAAGCGCACAAGAGCTTCGTGCTGAGCTGCCCTGTGGTGCACGCCGACGAGACGCCGGTGGCGATGCTGGACCCCGGCGCCGGCAAGACCAAGCGGGCGTACATCTGGGCCTATGCGCGAGGAGAGCTGGATCCCCAGCGTGGGGTGATCTACGAGTTCTGCCTGGGCCGCGGTTCGCAGTACCCGGTGGCCTTCCTGGGCGCATCGCAGGGTCCGCCGGGCTCGCCGTTGGACGATGAACCGGCATGGAGCGGCACGCTGGTGTGCGACCAGTACGCTGGATATGACCGCGCGCTGGATCGTCGCGTGTACCCGCAGCGCATCGCCGCTAATTGTGTCGCTCATGCCCGGCGTAAGTTCGACGAACTGGTCGGCACAAGCGAGGTGGCCAGGGAGGCGATCAAACGCATTGGCTGGATCTACCACGTCGAGGGTCAGTTCGAGGGCATGGATGCTCAGCAGCGTCTCGCGGCTCGGGATCAGCTGACGCGGCCGCTGTGGAAGGAACTGCACGTCTGGCTGAAGCTGGAACGCGGCCGCGTTCCCGATGGTGGCTCGATCGCCGGCGCGATCGACTACAGCCTGAACAGCTGGACCGCACTGACGCGCCACCTCGAAGACGGGGCTGTGCCGATCGATAACAACTTCCTCGAGCGCCAGATTAAGCCCTGGGCGATGGGCAGGAAGGCATGGCTCTTCTGCGGCAGCGAGTTGGCCGGCCAGCGCGCGGCGATCGTCATGAGCCTGGTGCAGTCGGCCAAGCTAAACGGACACGATCCGTGGGCTTACCTACGCGACGTGCTCGAGCGGCTTCCCAGCCACCCGAACAGCCGCATCGAAGAGCTGCTGCCGCACCGCTGGACGAAGACCGAAGCCTGATCGCCGACCGGCCC
>VBDL01000732.1 GCA_005884255.1 Betaproteobacteria bacterium
AACAGCAGGCGCCCGATGCCCGGGTACTCGCTGCCGTCTTCGAGCAGCAGGCGCACCTGCGCCGCTTCGCTGCCGGCCGCGCGAGCAAGCTTGCCGGCCGCGAGCGCCTTGCGCAGCTTCAGCACCTCGCTCGCCGGCTGCGTGAAGTTCACGTACATCGGGTTGATCTGTTGCACCAGCGCCAGTGGCGTGGCCTCGGTGGCGCTGACGAGCGCCCCTTCGGTGACCAGCGCGCGGCCGATGCGCCCGGAGATCGGCGCGCTCACCGCGGTGTAGTCGAGGTTGATCTTCGCCGTCTGCACCGCCGCCTTGCCCGCGGCCACATCGGCCTCGGCGGACTTCTGTGCGGCGACGGCATTGATGTAGTCCTGCTTGCTGATCGCATTGGCCTCGACCAGCGGCTTGAAGCGCTCGGCCTGCGCGGTGGCCTGCGCGACGTTGGCCTGAGCGCGTGCCAGGGTGGCCTGCGCGCTCTGGTAGGCGGCGCGGTACGGCGCCGGGTCGATCTCGAACAGCGGCTGGCCGGCCTTCACATCGCTGCCCTCGCGGAACAGGCGCTTGTGCAGGATGCCGGTGGCCCGCGCGCGCACCTGCGCGACGCGCACCGGCTCGAGGCGGCCGGGCAGCTCGGTGACGAGGCCGATGGATGCGGGGGCGACGGTGACGACGCCGACTTCGGGCGGCGGCGAGCCGCCTGGCGCTTGTTGCGCGGAGCTTTGGTTCTGGCCGCAGGCGCTGAGCAGCGCCGCGGTCGCGAATAGCACGAGTGCGTCGCTTTTGGCCGACATCGAAATCCTCTTGGGCAGCCGCGCAGTTTAAGGGGCCGGCGCCCCGCACGGCCGCGCTTGGACGCGCGCCAAAGACAAAGCCCGCACGGAGCGGGCTTTGCGACAGGGGCCTGCGGCCGCCTCAAGCCATGCGCAGCGCCTGCGCCGACAGCGGCAGCTCGCGCACGCGCTTGCCGGTGTCACCGGCTCGCCGATGCCGCCGGGCGCCTCGGTGCTGTCGACCAGCACGATGTCGATGACCGGCACCTCGTGCATGCGCACCAGCGGAAACTGATGGAAGTTGGTCTGCTGCACGCGGCCCTTGTCGACGGTGATCTCCTGCATCAGCGCGGCGCCCATGCCGAAGACGACGCTGGACTGGATCTGCGCTTCCACCGTGTCCGGGTTGACCATGCGGCCGAGGTCGGCGGCCACGGTGACGCGGTGCACCCTCACCGCCCCCTCCTTGTCCAGGCTGACCTCGGCCACCAGCGCCAGGTGCGTGCCATAGCCTTCCATCAGCGCGATGCCGCGCGCACGGCCGGCCGGCAGTGAGCACGTTGACGAAGCGCGGCTGCCCTGCCACGAGCGCCAGGCGGTACTCGTAGGGGTCGCGCCCCGCTTCCCGGGCCAGCTCGTCGATGAAGCTCTCGTTGGCGAAGGCATTGAGCAGGTGGCTCACCGAGCGCCAGTAGCCCACGCGCAGGCCGGCATCGTGCTTGACCACGTCGTGCCGCGTGGCCGGGATGCGGTACGGCGCGACAGCGGCCTCGATCATCAGCGGGTCCTGCGCCTCCAGCGGAATGCCGAGCACGCGGTGGCTGACCGACTGCGAGGCCATGCGCAACGTCATCGCCGCGGGCATGCCGTCAGGGCCGAGCGCGGCGCTGAGGCTGTGCACGGCCTGCGGCCGGTAGAAGTCGTGCGTCATGTCGTCCTCGCGCGACCACAGCAGCTTGACGGGCTTGCCCACCGCCTTGGAGATCAGCGCCGCCTGGATCACGAAGTCGAGATCGATGCGCCGGCCGAAGCCGCCGCCGAGGAAGGTGGTCTCCAGCGTCACGTCCTGCGGCCTCGCTCCCACGGCCTGGGCCACCGCGCCTTGCGCGGCGTCCTGCCATTGGGTGGGGCCGATGAGGCGCACGCGGCCGTTGTCGTAGTGCGCCGTGAAGTTCATCGGCTCCAGCGGCGAATGCGACAGCAGCTGGCTCACGTATTCGCGGCGCACGACGCGCTGCGATGCGGCGATCACGGCGTCCGGGTCGCCTTCGCTCTTGATGAGCATCGGCTTGCCCGTCTGCAATGCGGCTCGCGTGCCGGCCAGCATGCTCTTGTCGTCCAGCGCGGCGCCCCGGCCCTCGTCCCAGTCGATGACCAGCGCCTGGCGTGCCTGGTGTGCGCGCCACCAGCTGTCGGCCACCACGGCCACGCCGTCGGGGATCTGCACGACGTCGACGACGCCCGGCATGGCGCGCGCCTTCGCCGCGTCGACGCTCTTCAACGTGCCGCCGATCACCGGGCACTGCTGCAGCGCCGCGTAGAGCATGCCAGGCAGCTTGACGTCGATGCCGAAGCGCGCGCTGCCGTTGACCTTGGCCGGCGTGTCCAGGCGCCGCGTGCGCTTGCCGACGATGC
>VBDL01000733.1 GCA_005884255.1 Betaproteobacteria bacterium
ACGCCCGACACCGCCCATTCGCAGGCGGCCGTTTCGCTCAAGGTGAGCATGCCGCCGCGCGCCGCGCCCGAATGCGCGTAGTCGGGCCAGCCATGCCAGATGTCCGCAATGATGTTGACGATGGCGCCGCCGTTGTTTTCCATCCAGCGGTTGTAGGCCGCGCGCATGAAGATGAAGCCACCGGTCAGGTTGTTGCGCACGACCGCTTCGAAGCCTTTGGTCGACAGCGTCTTCATCGGCGCGCGGTACTGCCCACCGGCGTTGTTGACGAGGCCGTCGATGCGCCCGCGCAGCGCCAGCACCGCTTCGATCGTCTGACCGACCTGCACTTCGTCGCGGATGTCGCAGGGATGCGCGCTGGCGCTGCCGCCGTCTTCGGCGATCTCGGCGCGCACCGTCTCCAGCTTGTCGGCCGTGCGGCCCACCAGCGCGACATGCGCGCCGAGCGACGCCAGCTCGTGCGCAGTGCAGCGGCCGATGCCGCTGCCGCCGCCGGTCACGATGATCGTCTGGCCGTCGAAGGTACCGGGCCGAAACACGGATTGGTACGGCATGCTGCCTCCTACAGGTACTGCACCGCGGCGCGGCCGATGCGCCCGCGCGCGATCACCAGCTTCATGATCTGCGCCGTGCCGTCGCCGATCTCCAGCCCCATCACGTCGCGCATGCGCTGCTGGTGCGGCAGGTCCTTGCTCCAGCCGTAGTGGCCGAAGGTCAAGAGGCACTGGTGGATCACGTCGAATGCATTGCGCGGGCCCATCCACTTGCACATCGCCGCCTCCGACGTGTGCGGGAGCCCGGCGTCGCGCAGCGCCAGCGCGTGGTAGCAGAGCTGGCGCACCGCGGCGATCTGCGACTCTCCCTCGGCGAGCGGAAAGCTCACGCCCTGGAACTGCCCGATCGGCCGGCCGAAGGCCTCGCGCTCCTTGGCATACGCCCAGGCTTCGTCGAGCGAGGCTTGCGCCGCGCCGCAGCACTGCAGGCCGATCAGGGCGCGGCTGTAGTCGAAGCCCTGCATTACCTGCGTGAAGCCCGCGCCTTCGTCGCCGAGGCGGTGGCTCAGCGGCACCTTGACGTCGTCGAAGAACACCGAGCCGCGGCCGATGATGGCGCTGCCGACATCGTCGAAATGGGTTCGCTGGATACCCGGCGAGTCGCCCGGGATGAAGAACGCCGACACGCCCTTGGCGCCGTCTTCGGG
>VBDL01000743.1 GCA_005884255.1 Betaproteobacteria bacterium
GGCGATCATGCTGCCGGCCTCGAAGCTGCTGCCGCTGTCAGTGCTCATCCCCTGGCCGGCGATTGCGATGCTGCGCGACAGGCCGTGCCGCCGCGCGTACTCGGCCGACACGATCACCGCCGCCGCGGCGCCGCAGGTCGGCGGGCAGCACTGCAGCCGCGTCAGCGTGCCGAAGATGTGCGGCGACGCGAGCACCTCTTCCACCGTGGTCGGCTCGCGGAACACCGCGAGCGGGTTGCGCGCCGCATGCGCGCGCGACTTCACCGAGATCTGCGCGAAGGTCTCGTCGGCGATGCCGTATTTCTCGCGGTACTCGAGCCCCGCGTTGCCGAAGTACTGCGCGGCCACCGGCGCCTTGGCATCCCAGCCGCGCGTGCGCTCGATCATGGCGTTGAGCATGCCGTTCACGCCGGGCCGGTCGCTGAACGGCGACGTCAGCGCGCCGGACAGCATCTGCTCGAAGCCCACGGCCAGCGCCACGTCGGCCACGCTGCTTTGCACCGCCTGGCGCGCGAGGAACAGCGCCGTTGAGCCGGTGGCGCAGGCGTTGTTCACGTTGATGATCGGAATGCCGCTGAGCCCGAGCGGGTAGAGCGCCTGCTGGCCCGACGTGGTATCGCCGATCACGAAGCCGACATAGGCCTGCTGCACCGCGCCGTAGGCGATGCCGGCATCGGCCAGCGCCTGGCGCGCCGCGTCGGCGGCCATCGCGTCGTAGGCGGGGCTGCGGCCGGCCTTGGTGAACGGCACCATGCCGACGCCGGCGATGCGGGGCTTGTCTTTCACGTTGTCTCCTTCCGAGGGTCAGCCCCGATGGCCGACCGCTTGACGTGTTCAGTATAGTTAACTACGTTAGCGAGGTAAAGCCATCTACCGACCCGAATGATCGATCCCGACAAGCTCATGCGCTGGCCGCTGCCGCCGGTGACGCAGGCCTACACGGCGCGCGACACCATCCTCTACGCGCTCGGCCTCGGCGCGGGCATCGGCGATGCGGCTGCCAGCGGCAACCTGCGCTACGTCTACGAAGATGCGCCGGGCGGCCTCGCCGCGCTGCCGACCCTGGCCGTGGTGGTGGCCACCGGCCCCTTCTGGATGCAGGACCCGGCCACCGGCATCGACTGGCGTCGCATCCTGCACGGCGAGCAGGCGCTGCGCCTGCATCGGCCGCTGCCCACGGCGGCGCGCGTGGTCGGCGAGCAGCGCATCGAGGCGCTCATCGACAAGGGCGCCGGCAAGGGCGCGCTGATGCTCCTGAGCCGCACGCTGCGCAACGAGGCCAGCGGCGAGCTGCTCGCTACCGTCGGCTCCACGGTGTTCATGCGCGGCGACGGCGGCTTCGGCGGCAGTGCCGAAGGCGCGCCGCGCCCGCACCCGATGCCCGACGATCGCGCGCCCGATGCGGTGCTGGACCTGCCCACTCGCTCCGAGCAAGCCGCGCTGTACCGCCTGAGCGGCGACCTCAACCCGCTGCACATCGACCCCGCCGTCGCTACCGCGGCGGGCTTCGAGCGGCCCATCCTGCACGGCCTGTGCAGCTACGGCATCGCCGCACGCGCGGTGATCGCGCTGCTGTGCGGCAACGACGCGGCGCGACTCACGCGCTTCGACCTGCGCTTCGCGAGCCCCGCGTATCCCGGCGAGACGATCCGCACCGAGGTGTGGCGCGACGGCCCCGGCCGCGCATCGTTCCGCGCGCGCGTGATCGAGCGCGATCAGCTCATCCTCAACCACGGCCTGGCCGAATTCCAACCCTGAAAGAAGACGCGCATGGGACTGCTCGACAACCAGACCGCCATCATCACCGGCGCAGGCGGCGGCCTCGGCCGCAGCTACGCGCGGCTGCTGGCCCGCGAAGGCGCGGCCATCGGTGGTGGACGAGATCACCGCCGAGGGCGGCCGCGCCGTGGCCTGCGTGTGCGACGTGGCCGGCATGGCCTCGGGCGAGACGCTGCTGCGCAGCGCGCTCGACGCCTTCGGGGCCGTCGACATCCTCGTCAACAACGCCGGCATCCTGCGCGACAAGAGCTTCGCCAACCTCGCCGAGGAGCAGTGGGACGCCGTGCTGCGCGTGCACGTGAAGGGCGCCTTCTGCGTCACCCAGCCGGTGTTCCGCTGGATGAAGGAGAACAAGCGCGGCGGCGTCATCGTCAACACCAGCTCGTCGTCGGGCCTGGGCGGCTCCTTCGGGCAGACCAACTACGGCGCCGCGAAGGCGGGCCTCTGGGGCTTCTCGAACTGCCTCGCGCTCGAAGGCCTGAAATACGGCGTCCGCGTGTGGACGCTGTGCCCGGCCGCCGCCACGCCGATGACCGAAGGGCTGATGACGCCCGAGATGGTGGCGCAATGGTCACCCGACCGCGTGGCGCCGGTGCTGCTGTACATGGTGAGCAGCCTGTCGGGCCAGCGCACGAACAAGACGCTGTTCGCCTCGGGCAGCAAGGTGATGGAGCTGAAGATGGTGTCGTCGATGCCGCTGGCCAACGGGCCCGGCCTCACGGCGCACGACATCGCCGCGGCGGCGGAGCAGCTCTTCCTGCCGGACCAGCCGCTCGACTTCAACAGCTGAGTTCCGTGACGCGCACGCTCTCGCTCGCCATCGATGCCGACGGCATCGCGCTGATCATGCTCGACGACCCGGCGCGCGCGATGAACGTCACCTCGCCCGAGCTGGTGGCCGAGCTGATGGCGGCGCTCGACTGCGTGGCCACCGAGCCGGCAATCAAGGGCGCCGTGCTCACGTCGGGCAAGCAAGGCAGCTTCGTCGCCGGCGGCGACATCAAGGACTTCGTCGGCGCGCACGACCGCGGCATGACCGAGGCCGAGGCCTTCGAGGTCAGCCACCACTGGAACGTGGACCTGCGCCGCATCGAGGCCTGCGGCAAGCCGATCGCCGCAGCCATCAACGGCGTGGCGCTCGGCGGCGGCTTCGAGCTTGCGCTGTGCTGCCACCACCGCGTGCTGGTCGACGACGACAAGGCACGCGTCGGCCTGGTGGAGGTGAGCATCGGTCTGCTGCCGGCGGGCGGCGGCACGCAACGCCTGCCGCGGCTGATCGGCGTGGCGCCCGCGCTCGACTGCATGGTCAATGCCAAGCGGATGCGCCCGCTCGAGGCGCTGGCCTGCGGCGCCGTCGATGCGGTGGTGCCGCGCGACGAATTGCTCAGCGCCGCGCGCGCCTGGGTGCTCGCAAATCCGCAGGCGCGGCAGCCGTGGGACGTACCCGGCTTCCGCGCGCCCGGCGCCGATACCTTCGACTGGGCCGCATCGCGCGAGGCGCTGCTCGAGCGCACGCACGGCCGCTACCCGGCGCCGCTCGCGTGCTTCGACGCCGTGCGCGACGGCATCGCACGGCCCATTGAACAAGGCCTGCAGATCGAGTCGCGCTACTCCGCGACGCTGCTGCCCGGCGCCGTGGCGCGCAACCTGATGCGCACCGGCTTCGTTCATCGCCACCTGGTCCGCCGCTTTGCCGATGGCACCGATGCCTACGTGCAGCGCCTGCGCCGCGCCTGCGAAAACGAAGTGGCCGCGCTGCTGGCCGAAGGCGTGCCGCGCGAGCACATCGAGCAGGCGGCGCGCGGTGCCGACTGGCCCGAGATGCCCTGGCCGCAGAACCCGCCAGTGGGTCACGCGCAGACCCAGGAGCCGAGCATCGACGACATCACCGAGCGCCTTCTCCACGCCGTTGCGCTGGA
>VBDL01000744.1 GCA_005884255.1 Betaproteobacteria bacterium
AGGGCGGCGCGATCGCCGTGCCGCAGCGCCCGGGACTTGGTATCGTGCTGGACATGGCCGAGGTCGAGAAGGCGCATGCGCTGTTCCAGCAGCATGGCCTCGGGTCGCGCGATGATGCGCAGGCCATGCAGTACTTGATTCCCGGCTGGCGCTTCGATGCCAAGAAGCCCTGCCTCGTGCGCTAGGAGCTTTTCACATGCACAAGAACTTCATCGCCGGCGAGTGGGTCGCCGGCGCGCAGACCTCTCCCAACATCAACCCGAGCGACACGCGCGACGTGATCGGCGAGTACGCGCAGGCCAGCGCCGCGCAGGTGACCGATGCGGTGGCCGCAGCGCACGCGGCCTTCCCCGCCTGGGCCACGACCACGCCGCAGCAGCGCGCCGATGTGCTCGACGCGGCGGGCAGCGAGATCCTCGCGCGGCGCAACGAGCTGGGCGACCTGCTGTCGCGCGAAGAAGGCAAGACGCTGCCCGAGGGCATCGGCGAGGTCACGCGCGCCGGGCAGATCTTCAAGTTCTTCGCCGGCGAGGCGCTGCGCCTGGGCGGTGAATGGCTGCCCTCGGTGCGCCCGGGGGTCGGCGTCGAGGTGACGCGCGAGCCGCTGGGCGTGGTCGGCATCATCACGCCGTGGAACTTCCCCATTGCGATCCCCGCATGGAAGATCGCGCCGGCGCTGGCCTATGGCAACTGCGTGGTGTTCAAGCCGGCCGAACTGGTGCCCGGCAGCGCCTGGGCGCTGGCCGAGATCTTGAGCCGTTGCGGGTTGCCCGCCGGTGTCTTCAACCTCACGATCGGCCGCGGCGCACAGATTGGCGCAGCACTGCTCGACGACCCGCGCGTGGTGGCCTTGAGCTTCACCGGCTCGGTGGGCACCGGGCAGCGCGTCGCGCAGGCCTGCGTCGCGCGCGGCGCGAAGTTCCAGCTCGAGATGGGCGGCAAGAACCCGATGATCGTGCTCGACGATGCCGACCTTGGCGTGGCGGTGAACTGCGCGCTGCAAAGCGCCTTCTTCTCCACCGGCCAGCGCTGCACCGCAGCGTCACGCATCGTCGTCACCGCAGGCATCCATGACCGCTTCGTCGCCGCGATGGTCGAGCGTATGAAGGCGCTGAAGATCGACGATGCGCGCAAGCCCGGCACCGACATCGGCCCGGTCGTCGACGAGCGCCAGCTTGCGCAGGACCTGCAGTACCTGGACATCGGCCGCGGCGAAGGCGCCACCTTGGCCGCCGGCGGCGACCGCGTGCAGCGCGATGCGCCGGGCCACTACCTGGCGCCGGCGCTGTTCACCGACACGCACAACGCGATGCGTATCAACCGCGAAGAGATCTTCGGCCCGGTCGCTACCGTGATCCGCGTGAAAGACTATGACGAGGCGCTGGCCACCGCCAACGACACGCCGTTCGGCCTGTCGTCGGAAGTACGCCACGCACTACAAGCGCCACGCGCAGGCCGGCATGGTGATGGTCAACCTGCCGACCGCCGGCGTCGACTATCACGTGCCCTTCGGCGGCCGCAAAGGCTCGAGCTACGGGCCACGCGAACAAGGCCGCTACGCGGCCGAGTTCTACACGACGGTGAAGACGGCCTACACGCTGGCCTAACCTCAATACCAGATCTCGACCTGGGCACCGTAGCTGGTGCCCGAGGTCTTGCCATCGAACGCCGCCTTGCCGGTCACGTTGCCGGCGGCGGCGTTCCACTTGGCGTGCGTCACGTACAGGCGCAGCTCGGGCCGGTTCCAGAAGCCCGGGCCGGTGGACAGCGTCGGCGCGAAGGTGAACTTCGTCAGCTTCTGCGTCTCCTGGCCCTCGGGCTTGATCTCCGAGTGCCCCAGTTCGGCGAGCAGCTTGAAGTTCTTCGTCAGCGCATAGGAGATGCGGCCACCGAGCGACGTGTCAGTCTGCTTGAGGATTTCGCCGGTGATGGCATCGGGCGAGCGCTGCTGGCCCCACAGCGCGAAGGCCTGGCCGCCGAACGGGCCCTGCTGCCAATTGAAGCCGTCGACGATGCGCCAGGACTTGGTGCGCGAGTCGGCGGCGAGGTTGCCGTAGTTGCTGTTCAGGCCGGCCGAGCCTTGCGCGAACTGCAGCCACAGCGAGTTGCCGCCGCCGAGCAGGCCGTCCTGCGTGTGGCGCACCGACAGCGCCGTGCCCTTGCCGCCGACGTCGCTGTCGGTCAGCGTGCCGATGAAGGCGAGCTTGCCGCCGGGGTTGGCGGCGATGTCGTAGTACTCGACGTTCACGCGCCTCGCCGCGGCGGTGTCGCCGGAATCGGTGTCGCCACCGTAGCACGCGACCGCCAGCTTGCCGGGCCCGGCCTCGATGCCTTTGACGGCCGCGCATCTGCGTGAAGAAGGTGTCGACGATGTGCACGTCGCCGCGGCGCCCGCGCTCCTTGCCGATCCAGAAGGTGGCGCCCGGTGCGAAGTCGAAGCCCTTGCCTTCGACGTACAGCTGCTCGATGCGCAGCCGGTTGTGCGTGCTGTCGTCGCCGGAGAGGTCGCTGGCGCCGTTCCAGAAGTCGGTCATCAGCACGGCCTTGTAGTCGATGCCGTCGGCCTTGAAGTCCTGGCTGAGTTGGAACTCGCCGTAGATGTCGCATTCGTTGCCGAGGCGGTACTTCAATCCCTCGGCGGGCAATCCGTAGCAGGCGCGCGAGGCACCCTTCGTGGTGGTGGCGCCGGGGCCGGCGCGGAAGTAGCCGTTCCAGTCGAGCGCGTGCGCGCTGCCGGCGAGCAGCGTGGCGGCAGCCAGGGCGATGGCGTGGCGGGGTTTCATCTTCGGGGTCTCCTCGTTGGGGGTGGTGGAAGGCTTTTCTTGTACGCAACGTTAGCTTTTCATTAATTTGGCTT
>VBDL01000736.1:0-2766 GCA_005884255.1 Betaproteobacteria bacterium
TGCCGTCGCCTCCCTATCCGTATCGAGAGAAGCGCCTGGAGCTCGTCACCCTGCCCGATGGCGCGGTGCGCAATGTGTACCGCGGGGTCAGCTGGAAGGCGCGGCTGGGCCAGATCATCGATGACAACGTCGCGCGCCGCGAGGACCCGCGCATCTCCAGTGCCGCCAGCTATGCGACACGGCACAACGTGCGCACCGGACTCTTCCGCCTGTTCACCGTGCTGCGCGCCGAGCTCGGCTTCAAGATCGAGAACCCGGCGCGCATCGAAGCGCGGCACCTGCAGGCGCTGTGGGACTGGATGGAGCGGCAGTGGCGCGCCGGCGAGCTGGCAGACAGCACGATCCAGGGCTACTGCAGCTACCTGCGCAAGTTCTGCGGCTGGATCGGGCAACCCAAGCTGATCGAGTACGGCAAGGTCGTGTTCAAGGATCCAGCGTGCGGCCGGCGCGAGCTGATGGCCCATCGGGACAAGAGCTGGGAGGCCAACAACGTCGACATCGCGGCGGTCATTGACCGCGCCTGGGACATCGAGCCATGGGTCGCGATGGCGCTGCTCGCTCAGGCTGCATTCGGCTTGCGCCGCAAGGAATCCGTGTGCCTTCGCCCGGCCAGCGACTATCTCGACCACGGCGTGCTCGCGATCACCCGCGGCACCAAGGGCGGGCGCGTGCGCAATGTCTTCCTCATGAGCCGGTGGCAGTACGAGGTCCTCGCCATCCTGATCGAGTTCTGCCGGCGCGACGGCGCGCTCAAGTGCTACATCGGCGGCACGGACCGCGACCTCCGGGCCAACCTGCGCCGCTACAACTACATCGTCGGCGAGAAGCTGGGCATCACCAAGGACCTGGTGGGCACCACGGGGCACGGGCTGCGCGCCGGTTTCGGCTGCCGGCTGCTCGAAGCCTACGGGATCACTGCCCCGGTGCGCGGGGGTGACGTGGCGCAGGCCGACGAGCAGACCCGCGAGCGCGCCTACAAGCTCACAGCCGAGGCGATGGGCCACTCGCGCACCTCGATCGTCGGGGCCTACTGCGGCAGCGTGCGCATGAAGGGCGATGCGCCGCATCCCGACGATGTCGACGTCGAGCGCATCGACCCGCCCAACATGGAAGGTCTGATCGAGAAACTGCGCCAGGCGCGCCGGGACCTGAAACGCGACGAGGCGCAGCTGCGGCGTTTCGCCCGCATCTACAAAGAGGCTCGCTGATGGCCACAGCGGCAGTACGAGGTCCTTGTATCCTGATCGAGCCGGCGCCACGGCGCGCTCAAGTGCGACGGCGCAAAGGCGGTGAAGGGAGTCGTGCTCTCTGATCGGTTGCGAAGCCTCGGCTGGGACGCGCGCGGCGTGGAGCAGGCCGGCCGCGCCGCCGATGACGTCGTCGCCGACGTGCTCGCGAGACTCAAGGTGCTGCTCACCGTTCGGTGAGACCGGCGGGCCGAATGGGGCAGGGGATGGGACGGAGACGAATCCGATCGAACGGGCACGTCAAGAGATCGCCTGAACGGGCGTTACGGCGTCAGCGATAGGGTGTGCGGTGATCCGTCAGGCTGGTCGCCACCCGATAGCCCATCGCCCGGTAGCCCTGCCGTCGCTTCTCCCACATCCGGACGAGCGCCGGATGGCCGGTATCGACGAAATCGATGATCCGTACAACCGACTTGTCGGCATGCTCGCGGTGGAGTCTTCCGGCGTACTGCTGCAGAGTGCCCTTCCACGAAATAGGCATCCCCAGCACCAACGTATCGAGTGGCGGATGATCGAAGCCCTCGCCAACCAGTTTGCCGGTGGCCAGCAGGACCCGAGGGGCGTCCGCCGGCAAGGCCTCCAGCGCTGCTGACAGTGCCGTCCTTTGCTTCCTCGACATGCGTCCGTGAAGGACAAGCGGCGGCGGCATCCGAGCCGTGAACGCCGCCAACAGCGCGTCGAGGTGCTCGGTGCGCTCGGTCAGCACGAGGATCTTTCGCCCTTGGTTGAATGCGGCGTGCACTTCCTCCGCGATGGCCGAAGTACGGCCTGTGTCCGCCGCCAGTTCCCGGAACACATCCTGGATGCCGGCTTCGGCTGGCACGACAACGGGTTTCGGCCAACTGCGAGGCACCACCTCAAGGTCCTTCGGCGCCCCCTCTGCCCGGACAGCCGTGTAGCGAGTCGGCCCGCACTGCATGAAGATGATGGGCTGCTGCCCGTCGCGCCGGATGGGCGTCGCAGTCAGGCCGACCACGAACTTCGCCTTGGCGCGACGCAGGATGGCATCGAAGGAAACAGCGCCGACGTGATGGCATTCGTCGACGATGACCTGCCCGTAGCTCTCGACCCGTGCGTCAACCTCGCCACGGCGGGACAGCGATTGCATCACCGCAATGTCGATGCGCCCGGTCGGCGTCGATTTGCCGCCGCCGATAACGCCGACCATATCCGGGCCGGCGCCGAGGAAGGCCTGCAGGCGTTCTTGCCACTGTCGCAGCAGCTCCGTGCGGTGAACCAGAATCAAGGTGTTGACGCTCCGCCGCGCGATCATCGCGGCGGCTACGACGGTCTTTCCGAAGGCCGTCGGTGCGCAGAGCACGCCGGCATCGTGCGCCAGCACGGCGTTCACGGCCTTTTGCTGGTCGTCGCGCAGCGCGCCCTCGAATCGAACCGCGATCGCGTCGCCGACGGCTCGCTCGTCCTGCAGCTCACATCGGATGCCGTTGTCTCGAAGCAGTCCGAGCATGGGTTCCAGGCAGCCGCGCGGCAAGCCGATATGCCGCGGGAAGTTCTCTGC
>VBDL01000736.1:2771-9471 GCA_005884255.1 Betaproteobacteria bacterium
GCTCTGTAGAACTCGGGGTTCTGGAACGCCGCCAGCCGGATCAGTCGATTGGCCAGGGCCTGCGGCAACTGCGCTTTCTCGACATAGACGAGGTTGGACAGCGTCACGCTCACCGAAGCCGGCATCGGTCCCGACAGCCTCGTCGTCGACACCGGCCTCTTCCACGGCTCGCGCAAGTCCTCGTCCTCGACGAACGTCACATCCAGTGGATGGACACCACCCGTCGCCCGAAGAATCGTCGGTTCGATGTCCCGCGGCGGCATGCGTTCCAGCGATGCCAAGAAGGCCCACTGATCGGGGTAAGGCCGCCACCCGTCGTCGACAAAGACGCTGAAACCCTTCTCCCGCGCCGCCTTCTGCAGCGGCAGCGCGATGAGGTTGCCGAACCCTCCCTTGGGCATCGTGTCCTGGTTTGGGAAGAGCCGGTCGTAGGAGGTTAGCTTCAGCTGGCGCGTGCGGGCGCAGGTGTGGCTGATGATGGCTGTGCCCAGGCGTCGCGCTTCCCGTGCCGGCACGCTGCCCTCAAAGAAGATCCATGCGTGCGCGCCACTGCCGGACCGGGAGATCTCCAGTGCCACAGGCACACCCAGTTCGCGGCACGATTGGACGAAGGCTTGAGCGTCGTCGCGCCAGTCCGCCTCGTCGAAATCGACGGCGAGGAAGTGGCAGGTATCGTCGGTCAACAGTGGGTAGGCCCCGATCGTGTGCTCGCCGGCGAGGTGCTTGAACAGAACAGCGTCCGATAACGGGATCAGCTTCCTGTTGCCGCAGTCGGAGCACTTGGTGCGAGGCTTCTCGCACAGCCCGGGCCGCCACTCGTTGGCGCAGGCGGGCGAGTAGCCCGACTTGCCCGAAGTCTTGCCCTCCCAACGCACCGGGTAAACATCCGTGCGCCCGCGAAACAGCCGCTCGAACAGGGCAACCTTGTCCGCGGTGGATAGCGGCGAGTCGACAAGCTGCGGTACATGCCGCGGCTCGGCGGCTAAAGGCAGGCGCCACGAAATGCCATGGGCCTCCAACAACGCGATCAGGCGTGCGTTCTCCGCCTGTAGTGCGGCCACTCGATCTGGCTCGGATGTCGTCACGGTGCTCTGGCGTTAGCTGGGCCCTATTCTCGCCCGCACAGCTGCAGTCGCGCCGCGGACCGCCGAACACAGAGCGAGCGCGTCGCCGATCGGTCCAGAAGCGGCAGCCGCCCGGCTCTTGAAACCGCCGCCTCGCGGCGCAGAGTGATCGCATCAACCCTCCTATTCAACATGCGCCGTCAGAGTGCTGCCGCTCCTCGCGGACCCGCACCGTCCATTCGAGTCTTCGTTGGGACGCGCGCCGATCCCCAATCTCGACGCGGTGTCCTTCGCCCTGCACGCCGAGTTTCAGCGCCACGAGAGTGCCGACTTGGTGGCCGTCTTTCCGCGCCTTCTGCCGCTGTCGTTCTTCCAAGAGATGCCGCCCGCGCGATCACGGTGGCTGGCCCACGTGATGGCGGCGTTGCATCAGGACCGCCTGCAGCGCCGTGACGAAGACCCCAACCGGTTCCTCGGGCTCACGCCATACGACGCGCGGTGCGAGCCCACCCTGTGCCTGCTCGCGTTGACCGACCACATCGATGAGCCGGTGCGGCGCCGAGGGATGAGGCACGTTCTGCCATGGCGCTTGAGTCCCGGCGTCCTGCAAAGCGCGGCCGTGATCGGCCAAGCGGACTCGCTCCAGGCCGCGGGCCCAAAGCGCCACCCGACGTTCATCAATCCCTGCGATCCGCAGGACGTGATGGACGAAGTCGTCGAAGCGCTCATCGATCGAGCCACCGGCGGCGGGACGCTCCCGGCCACCGTCGAATTCGAGTCCGCTGGCCCGTGGCGCATCACGGTGCGCGTGGCCGCAGTGGACCAGGCGTTCGACCTTCAATGGAACGTCAAGCGCTTGGGCTATCAGCGTTTCGAGAAGCTGTCGCGCCTGCTCCTCGGACGCTGCCGCCTCAAGCACGGCGACTCCTCGGCCCAACTCCCGTTGCTGCCAGCGGCCGTGTCCCCGTAACGCCACGGCGCTCCCCCACCCAACCAATGAACATCCACTGCATGTCTAAGCTCCTTCAAACCGCGAAGCAGGTACGCCACTTGTTGAACATGACCTCGTTGGCCGCGCTATTTGCGGCGATTGCCGTGTCGCTCGCCGGCGCCTTCGCCGTGGCGAGCGGCGCAACGGACTTCTCGTGGGCGTGGGAGCGCCACGACGCTCGGCCCCTCCACTGGATGATCACCGCCGTCAAGGCGACGGCGGCGCCGGCCATCGTCATCGGCTTCCTGCTGCCCGTGGTCTCGATCGCGCAGGCGGCGCTCACGTTCGGCAGCTTCGTGGCTGCCTGCCTGAACGGTCATCCGTTCGAGGGCGCGTACCTCGGCATCGCGAGCATCGCCGTGCTCATGTTGGCGGGCGTGCAGACTTGGTTGGCCGAGTTTGTGGGAACGATCATCACCGGCATCTGCGCCCGGGTTCCCGAGCGGCAGCGACAACGTTCGTCGAACGAGCCGCTTCCCGACATCCAGGCCGACCTCGACCTGTACAAGGCCGAACGTCCGCGCAAGACCTTCGCGGAGATTGCGGGCATGGCCGATCTGAAGGGCCGGCTGCTCGAAGCCGCGTGCGCCGCGCTCGAGCGCAAGGCCGGCGCGCCCAATGGCATCCTGCTGCACGGCGAGCCCGGCAACGGCAAGACGCTCTTTGCCGAGGCGCTGGCCGGCGAGCTGGAGTTGCCGTTCCTGTCGGTCTCGATCGCTGACATCGTCTCCAAATGGGTCGGACAGACGCCGGAGCAGCTGTCGGCGGTGTTTCGCGCGGCCCAGCGGCAAGCCCCCTGCCTGCTCTTCATCGACGAGATCGACAGCGTCATCGCCGATCGCACCCAGGCCAACGGCACGCAGGACGGATTGCACACGACCAATGTGTTCCTGACCGAGGTCGTGCGCTTGCGCGGCCACGGCGTGGTGATCGTGGCCGCGACCAATTTCCTCGAGCGGCTGGACGCCGCCGCGGTGCGCGAAGGGCGCTTTGATCACAAGATCGAAGTGCCGCCGCCGGACGAGCCCGCGCGCATCGGGTTGCTGCACGCCGGCCTCTCGCAGCATGCAGCGCGGATTCGCGTTGCCGACGAGGTGGTGCAGTCGGTCGCGAAGCGCTGGGTCGGTTTCTCGGTATCGCGCCTGCTGGCTGTGGCGCGCGACGTGCCGGCGTACGCCCGCGAGCAGGGCGTGACGGAGCTGCAGTTGTCCGACTTCATGGCCTGCCTGCGGCGCGTGCAGGGCCGGCAACACCCGCCCAGCGCATGAAGCGGGCCCACGAGACCGAGGTGCTCGGCGGCACACTGCCGCAAGGCATGCTGTTCTGGGGGCCCCCGGGCACCGGCAAGACCGAAGTCGCACGGGCCCTGGCCAAGGAGACGGGCTGGTCGTTTCTCAGCACATCGGGCAACGAGCTGCTGTCGGATCCGCAGGCGATCGACAGGCTGTACCGGCAGGCCAAGGAGACGCGCCCGGCGATCGTGTTCATCGACGAAGCGGACGACGTGCTGATGGATCGCCAGTTCAGCGCCGCGCGCAGCGTGACCAACAAGCTGCTGACCATCGTCGACGGCGCGGCAGGCAAGGTGCCGGACCTGCTCTTCATCGCAGCGACCAATCATCCGCAGGTGATGGACTCGGCGGCGCTGCGCGGCGGCCGTTTCACCGAGAAGGTGGAGTTCGCGCCACCGGGCGAAGATGACCTCGCCCTCTTCATTGCACGGTGGCTTGCCGACAAGGGGTGGCAGGCGCAGGACACACCGCAGGAGCTCGCGCGACTGCTCGAAGGCCGCGCCATCGCCGACGTGCAGGCCGTGCTGCAGACGGCCGTGAACGAGTCCATTGCAAGCGCGCAGCGCGCCGGCGCGGCGGTGACGCGCACCATTGGAAGCGCGGAGCTGCGCGCGGCCATGCGCACGGTGCTGATGCCGCCGTCGTTTGACGATTCCGCGCATCGCGGGTGATCGTCGATCGCGCGCAAGAGGCACAAGAGGCGGGCCGCGCGTCGCTATGCGGCCAGGTTAGCCTCGTCTTCTTGCGCGGCCTCGAAAGCCATCCATGGAGCCATGGCCGGCTCCATCACTTGCGTGAAGCCGTAGCCAGGGAACTTGCCGGTGCGCTCGCAGCGAGCCTTCCGGCCGAGCGCGTAGCGCACCTTGCGGCGGCCGTTTTCCATCAGATCGCTGTTCGGCGACAGGGCATAGAACGCCGTGCCGTGCGGCCTGTCGGTTTCGACCGCGGCGAAGATGAAGGGGCACTCTTTGCCGGTGAAACGGCGCACGCCTTCCACATAGAACGCGGCTTGCAGGTCGTAGTGCAAGCGCAGCAGTTGTCGGGTGAATGCCTCGGGACGTGCGTCGTCGGTGCTCTTGAGGTCGACCGCGATGACGGGATCCTCCAGGCGCACGGCGTCCAGGCGCACCTTGCATTGAACGCCGGTGGCTTCGTCGGTCCAGAAGATGGAGAACTCGGTCCGTGCCGGCGCGACCAGTGACTGCCCGAGCCCATCGCGCGCGCCCTCCAGGAAGCCCTGCAGGGGGAAGGCCTTGTCATTGAGCAGCGCGTGAGCGCATCCCTGCACGGCGCGCATCTCGGCCTCGCCGAGGATGGTCTTGCCCCGGTGGGTCAGCTCGAAGTCCGCGTAAGCCCTTCCGCGGCGCGCGCCCGCGCGCCACACGGCGAATTTCTGGTCGAAGAGGTGCGGCTCGAGCACCCAGGCGTGGATGGCGCGGCCGAGGCGTCGCGCTGGGCTGTCGCTGCCGCGCTCCTGCAGGTACGTCTGGTAGTGCGCCGGGGAGCGCAGCAGCTGCTTCAGGCCCGTGCTCGAGATGCCGGGCGCCTGGTGGTGATATTCGTCGGTCGGCTGGGCGGGGAGGGGGTGGCGGCCGGAGTTCGCGCCGTGCGCGCCATGCGCGAAATCGCTGCAATGTCGAAGGCCAAGACGCGAGAGTCAGCCGGCGGCTTCGGCCGTGGGGTCCGTCGGGGCGGCAGCAGCCGGCGCCCATCCGTACCAGGCATCAACGGGATCGCTGCTGGAGACGGAGGCGACTTCCGGCTGCGTGCGCAGCCAGTCGACGATGGCGCGTCTGTCTTCCTCGGACGGAGAGCCTCGGCCATCTCTCACGACAAAGCCTTCGGTTCGGGTCAACGGGAGACGACCGCCGAGGCCTCCGATCAACAGACGGCGGACGCCCGCCAATTCCAAGAGGTTGGTCGTGAAGCGATCCAGTGCTTCGTCCGCCAGCGGTGCGACAAACTCGATGCGGATCTCGAAGCCGGTTTCCGTGAATTCGCCCACGTGCAGCCGCTTGCGCTGGCGGCGATTGAGGCGGCGAAGGCGGCCGCGAGACGGCTTCCAATTAGGAGGGGGCATGGAGCAGACAGTGTCAGAGATGCGAGCCGAGCTGCCCGAATGGTCGCCGCGGTCTGCGCTGGACATGTCGAGTACACGCCTCGGCGCTCCGGCCCGCAGGCCGGCAGTCCGATTCACGGGCTCGGTGGCGGCTGTTTGCGGTGCGCTTGGAGCATCCTGATCGTGGGCCACGCCGCGTTTTGGCATCGCGGGTGCGTAGCGATTGCTGTCAGGCGACACGGGACTTTGAGCCTCTAATGGTCAGTTCCTGAGTCGCTTGACAATTGCTTTCGACGCTCACTGGCTGCCCCGGGGCTGTACGTCGACGCTGAAGCGCGTAGCATGGATGCCACGCAGCGGAGTGGTCATGATTCGACGCTTGAAGGAGCAGTTTCTGCTCGGATTCCATGAAGGATGGGCCATGTTTTGGTCTCCGTTAGTCGCGTTCGAGCGAGAGGCGAAGGCAACCTGGGCCGCACACGTTTCAACTCCTCGAACAGTCCGCCCACGCCGGGCTCGTAACGGTCGGGCTGCGCGCTGAGCGCGCGCGGTGTCCGCCGCCGAATGCCGCTGTGAAGTGGGAGACAGGCGAAAGCGTGCCCACCTTCTCCATGCCGAGCCCTCGCGACAAGCGACGCCATCGCCGGACAGGCTCAGTCGCTCACGCATCGCTCGGCGTTTTCGACGGTGTCCAGCACCTCATCGAGCAAAGGCACTTCGGCGAAGATCATGCCCGCCATCGCCCCGTAGTCGGCGCGTAATGCTTCGCGCATCGGGGCCGGCAGCATCAGCGTGAACGTGCGCCGCGCAACTGCCGAAGAACAACCGCGCATGCGTTGCGCAGCCCGCGAGCGCGCGGTTTTGCAGCCACTGCGCCGCCCGCGCAACAGGCAAGAGGAGTCGTCGATTCGATCGTCCGAAGTTTGAGTACAAATTTCGGACATACTGGTCCCCAATCCGGCGTCGTGACGTGCAGCAGCACGCGCCTCAAGCAGATTTCGATCGACGTGGTGATTCCGGGGTTCGAGAGGAGCGCCTCCGCTTCGGTGATTCCACCGTTGGATGCGCGGCCCGGCAACAGTGCGGCGCGCGATCGCGGGGGGAGTGGGACGAAGGGACGGGGTGCGTCTGAACCTCGCACACCTTGCGGCAACCGCGAGCAGCCACAGCAGCTGGTCCTGCTCGTGCTCTCGCCCCACCGGTAGTTATCTCAATAGCAGCGAGAAGCACCTTCAATTTCCGGGCGTGCGCGGAAGCAATGCTCGCTTGGGTCAAGCTCAGGGCGGCAAGTCGC
>VBDL01000737.1 GCA_005884255.1 Betaproteobacteria bacterium
TCCTCCTCCTCAACGCTCAGTGCCTTGTGCTGATGCACGCCGTGGATCACGCGGCCTTCGAGCAGCCGGCTCTTGCAGGTGCCGCAGGCGCCGTCCTTGCAGCCATAGGGCAGGCCGATGCCTTGCCGGATGGCCGCTGCGAGGATCGGCTCGTCGCGCTCGACGCTGAAGCTGCGGCCGCTGGGCTGCACGGTGACGGTGAAGGTCATGCTGAGGCGCTCTCGTAAACTGCCCGCGATTTTGCCCCGCTTCCAATGACCTTCCCCAACACCGCCTTCAAGCGACCGACCCTGCTCATCGTCGGCTGCGGCGACGTGGGACTGCGTGTCGTGAAGCTGCTGCGCGGGCGCTGGCGCTTGCTCGCATTGACATCGAGTCGCGAACGCATGGCCGAACTGCGTGCCGCCGGTGCGCTGCCGCTGTTCGGCAACCTCGATGAGCCGGCGACGCTGGCTCGCCTCGCGGGCCTTGCCGACGCGGTGCTGCACCTTGCGCCGCCACCGGCACAAGGTCGCGCAGATACGCGCACCGCGAACCTGCTGCGCGCGCTGGCGTTGAAGGTCCGCGTGCGGCGCATCGTCTATGCAAGCACCTCGGGCGTCTATGGCGACTGCGGCGGCGAACGCTTCGACGAGACGCGGCGCGTCGACCCCGCCACCGGGCGGGCGCAGCGCCGCGTCGACGCCGAAGCACGGCTGCGCTGGCACGGCCGCGCATGCGGAGTGCGCGTGAGCATCCTGCGCGTTCCGGGCATCTACGCGGGCGACCGCGCGGGCGGCCATCCACGCGAGCGACTGATGCGCGGCGACCCGGTGCTCGCCGCGGCGGACGACGTCTACACCAACCACATCCACGCCGACGACCTGGCGCGCGCCTGCGTCGCAGCGCTCGCGCGCGGCCTGCCGCAGCGCGTCGTCCACGCCTGCGACGACACCGAGCTGAAGATGGGCGACTACTTCGACCTCGCGGCCGACCTGTGCGGCCTGCCGCGGCCGCCGCGTATCACGCGCGAGCAGGCGCGCGAGCGGATGTCGGCGCTGCAACTGAGTTTCATGAGCGAATCGCGGCGCCTGGCCAACGACCGGCTGAAGAAGGAGCTGCGTCTGAAGCTGCGTTACCCCACGGTCGCCGACGGGCTGCGTGCCTGAGTTCAAATCCCTTTGGCACGCCGAAGCAGTTTCGTGCGGTCCTGCGACTGCAGCTTCACGTTTTGCTGCTCGCCGCCGCGCTGGATCAGCAGGCTCACCTCGCGTTCGGGACTGCTGCCGCGCCACAGCGTCTTGTACAGCCCTTCGAGTCCGTTCACCTCGACGCCATCGATGCGCAGGATGCGATCGCCCGGCAGCAACCCGGCCTGCTCGGCGGGACCATCTGGGCTGGTGCGCACGACGCGCACCATGCCGTCGACCTCGACGCAGTTCAGTCCCAGCCATGCGCGCGTGCTGCCGCGCGATGCGCCGCGCTGGCGCAACTCGGGAAGAATCGATTTCAGCAGGTCGATCGGCACGAACATGTTGCCCGGCATGCGCGGATGATCGGGACCGAGCGCATCCATCACGACCAGCGAGCCGATGCCCAGCAACTCGCCGTCGGCGTTGAACAGACCCGCGCCGCTGTGGTCGGTGCGTGGCGGTGCGGTGAACAAGGCGCCGTCGACGTGGTACTCCCAGTAGCCCGAGAACGCGCGCCGCGACACCAGCCGCGCCAGGCTCGACTCGCCGTCTTCGCCGCCGCTGGCGATCATCAGCGGCTGCTGCAGCGCGATGGCGGACGACTCGCCCATGCGCACCGGCGGCACGCGCACCGGAACCAGACCCTGTAGCAGCGCAAAGCCCGAGGCGAGGTCGTAGGCGACGACGCGTGCCGGGATCACGCGCTCGGCGCCGAGCACGAGTTCGACATGATCGGCTTCGAGGATCAGGTAGCCGATCGTCAGCACCAGTCCATCGGTGCCGATGACAACCCCCGAGCCTTCGCGCTCGCGGCCCAGGCTCTCGTTCGAGCGGGCGTCCTCGACCGCGGTGGCGCGAACGCCGACGACCGCGGCCTGCGCGCGTGCGAGCGCCTGTGCCTTGGTCTGCACAGGGCGAGCAACAGCCCGAGACCCAGCCGGATGACGCGACCGCCGCCCAACGCCGACTTCATGATGGCCACCTCCAGCGTGAGGCTCCAGCATGAAACTTCTGCGCTGCCCTGCAAGCCTCAGGGGCATTCGACCCCTGTGCAAAACGATGTCAGCGGCGGCGTCTGAACGGCGGCTGGCCGCGCCAGTAGCGGATCATCAGGTAGCCGCCGAGCATGCCGCCCAGGTGGGCGAAGTGGGCCACGCCTTCCTGCGTGCCGGTGACGCCGAGGAAGAGCTCGAGCGCGCCGTAGACCGCGACGAAGGTCTTCGCCTTCATCGGGATCGGCGGGAACAGCGGCATGATGGTGCGGTTGGGGAACATCATGCCGAAAGCGAGCAGCAGGCCGAACAGGCCGCCCGAGGCACCGACCGTCGGATAGAACGAACCTGCCAGCCAGGTCACCAGCAGCTGCGCGGCAGCCGCGCTCAGCACGCTCGCGGCGTAGAAGCGAATGAAGCGCTGCTCGCCCCACACACGCTCCAGCTCGGCGCCGAACATC
>VBDL01000745.1 GCA_005884255.1 Betaproteobacteria bacterium
GCCACCATCGCCGATCGACTCGCGCACTACGCGAAGGTGCGCGGCAATCCCTTCGGGTACTGGACACCGTCCCCCTTGCTCACCCGTCTTGCATCATCGAAGCAGACTCTGGCCGGCTGGCAGCCGCGCTGAAGTCCTTCACCGCCCCACAAGGAATGTCATGAGAGAAGCCGTCATCGTCTCGACCGCCCGCACGCCGATCGGCCGCGCGTACCGCGGTGCATTC
>VBDL01000746.1 GCA_005884255.1 Betaproteobacteria bacterium
CGCGCCGCATGCCTACATGCCGATGCTGCAGACGGCCGAGTTCGTCTCGAAGAAATACGCCATCTCGCGTGAAGCGCAGGACCGCTATTCGGCCGAGTCTCAACGGCGCACCGCGGCCGCGCAGGAGTCCGGCCGCTTCGACGATGAGATCGTGCCGCTGACCGCGACGATGTCGGTGACCGACAAGGTCACGCAGGCGGTCTCGTACAAGGAAGTCACGCTGGCCAAGGACGAGGGCAACCGCCCCGAGACCACCTTCGAGAGCCTGCAGGCGCTCAAGCCTGTCATCGAGGGCGGCATGGTGACGGCCGGCAACGCGAGCCAACTCTCCGACGGCGCATCGGCGTGCGTGATCATGGACCGCGCGCTGGCCGAGCGTCGCGGCCTGAAGCCGCTGGGCCTGTACCGCGGCATGGCCGTGGCCGGCTGCGCGCCTGAGGAAATGGGCATCGGTCCCGTCTACGCCATTCCCAAGCTGCTCAGGCAGCACGGTCTGAAGGTCGGCGACATCGGCCTGTGGGAGCTCAACGAGGCCTTCGCCTGCCAGGCGCTGTACTGCCGCGACAAGCTGGAGATCGACCCAGCCCGCTACAACGTGAATGGGGGCGGCATCTCGATCGGCCACCCCTACGGCATGACCGGCGCGCGCCTCGTGGGCCATGCGTTGATCGAGGGCCGGCGCCGCGGCGTGAAGTACGTCGTGGTCACGATGTGCGTGGGCGGCGGCATGGGGGCCGCGGGCCTCTTCGAGGTGCTGTGACGTTGCCGCTGGACTTCGCGGCGATCCGCTCGACGCTCGACTTCCTGCTCGACGATTGACCGGTTGTGGCTGGAGCTGTCGACCGACGCCGTGTGATCAGCTGAAGCGGGCCGGCCGCTTTTCCAGGAATGCGGCGACGCCTTCGGCCGACTCGAAATCGGCGCCACCGGCCACCATGGCCCGATGCTCGTGGCCCAGCTGCTCCTCGAGCGTGCGCGCCGCGGCGCCGTCGACCAGCGACTTCGTCCGGCCGATGGCCCGCGTCGCGGATGCCGCCAGGTTGAGAGCCAGTCGCCTCGCCCGCGCATCGAGCTCGTCGTCCGGCAGTACCTCGCTCACGAGACCCCACTCGGCGCACTGGCGGGCGGAGATCTTCTCGTTGCAGAAGAGGATGCGCTTGGCGCGCTGGGGACCGGCCGCCCTTGCGAGGAACCACGACGAACCGACATCGGGCGAAAGCCCGATCGCGCAGTAGCCGCCGCGCAGCACCATCGATTCGGCGGCAAGCACGATGTCAGCGCACAGCGCGAGTCCGATGCCACCGCCACCGATGGCGCCGTTGACTGCGCTCACAACCGGCACGGGAAGCGTGGCCAGCGTGAGCATGGCCTCGCTCGTCGGCACGTTGAGCACGTTCTGCCGTGACGATGGCCAGGGCGCCCTCGCGGAAGCTGCGGCCCGTGCCTCGCAGAAGCACGCAGCGAACGCTGCCGTCGGCGACACTGCGAGACACCTCGCCCACCGCCGCGATGAGCGCTTCGCTCGTCGGCACGTCGAGCACGTTCTGCCGCTCGGGGCGATTCATCGTGACGATGGCCAGGGTGCCCTCGCGTTCCAGGAGCACCGCAGAGGTCGTGGTCATGTCGACACCGCATCGGCGCGCAGCGCCGCCTTGTGGATCTTGCCGGCAGGCGTGAGCGGGAGCTCGTCGCGGAACACGATCTGGCGCGGCACCTTGTAGTCGGCCAGGCCTTCGGCGCACCAGGTGCGCAGGGCGGCTTCGGTGAGCTCGGACCCGGGCTTGCGGATCACGTAGTAGCGGCCCACCTCGCCGAGCACAGGATCGGGCACGCCGATGCCGGCGACCGTCATGACGTCGGGGTGGCGTGCGATGAATGCCTCCACCTCGGCCGGGTACACGTTGAATCCACCCTGGATGTACATGTCCTTGGCGCGGCCCTTCAGCGTGATCACGCCACGCGCATCGACCTCGCCGAGATCGCCGGAGCGCAGCCAGCCGCCGGGCAGGAAAGCGTCAGAGGTGCGCGCGGCGCCCACGTATCCGGGCACGACGCCGCAGCCGCGGAAGCACAACTCCCCCACGTGCCCGACCGGCAGGGGCCTAAGGTCCACCGGGTCGACCACCTGCACCTCGGCATCGCCGATCGTGCGGCCGATGGTGCTCATCAGGTCCTCGCGCGTTGCATCCCAGGGTGTGATGACGCATGCGCCCGACGCCTCCGACAGGC
>VBDL01000049.1:0-11009 GCA_005884255.1 Betaproteobacteria bacterium
CAGCAACTGCTCGCCACGAACGGCGATGCAGCCACCCGGGCCTGGCTCAGCACGACGCTGGCCGAACTCGAGCTGCGCGCCGGGCGCCCGGCGGCGGCCGAGGCGGCGTTTCGCGCGTCGCTGGCGGCGCAGCCCGACGCCTATGCCGCCATCGCCCTGGCCGACCTGCTGATCGCGCAGCATCGCCCGCAGGCGGTCGGCCCGCTGCTGGCCTCGCTGCCGCGCTCTGACAGCGTGCTGCTGCGGCTGGCTGTCGCTGCGCGCGACGAGCGCAGCACGCAGGCCGATGGATTGCTGCGCGAGCTGCGCGAACGCCTGGCCGAACTGGCGCAACGCGGCGGCACCAGCTCGCCGCACGCGCGCGAGCAGGCGATGTTCGCGCTGTACGCCGCCGGTGATGCCGTGCGGGCGCTACAGTTCGCGCGCATCAACGTGCGAGCGCAGCGCGAGCCCATCGACGTGCTGCTGCTCACCGCGGCGGCGCGCGCCAGCGGGCAGAGTGAGACGCACAACGAGGGCCGCGCGCTGGCCCGGGAGATCGGACTTCATGACCAACGCCTGGCTTCGTAGCCTGCAGCGTCTTGCGGTGCTGATGCTGCTGGCACTCGCTGCGGGCGCGCAGGCGCACAAGGCGAGCGACGCCTACCTGCGCTTGATGGCCGCCGACGATGGCGGCACGCAACTGCGCTGGGACATCGCGCTGCGCGATCTCGATGCCGTGCTCGATCTCGACGGCGATGCCGATGCGCGCCTCACGTGGGGCGAGGTGCGTGGCGCGTGGCCGGCCATCGATGGCCTGGCCTTGCGCAGCCTCGCCGTGCCCGGCTGCAGCTGGCGTGTGCATGAGCATGGGCTGGAGCAGCGCGGCGACGGCGCGTATGCCGTGCTCTGGCTGCGCAGCGGCTGCCCGCCGGCACAGGTGCGGCAGATCGAGTACCGGCTGTTTCGCGACGACGATTCGACACATCGCGGGCTGCTTCGCGCGGGCGGCGGTGAGGATGCGTCGGTGATCGTGCTCGACCCGCGCGCTGCCGCGGTCGAACTGCCCGCGTGGGATGCCGGCGCCGTGCGCGCTGCCCGGGCCGGCGCCGAGCGGCCGCAGCCGTCGTTGCTCGCCGAAGGCGTGCACCACATCATCGGCGGCTACGACCACGTGCTGTTTCTGTTGTGCCTGCTGCTGCCTTCGGTGATGCGCCGCACGCCGCAGGGCTGGCAGCCGGTACAGCGCGTCGCGCAGGCGGCCCTGCCGCTGCTCGCCATCATTACCGCTTTCACCGTCGCGCATTCGATCTCGCTGGCCGTGGCCGTGGGCGGGCGGTGGGTGCCGCCGCCGGCGCTGATCGAGCCGGCGATCGCGGCAACCATCGTGCTTGCCGCGTTCGACAACCTGCGCCCCGTGCTGGGCCGGCGGCGCATCGCGGTCACCTTTGCGTTCGGACTCGTGCACGGCTTTGGTTTTGCCGGGCCGCTGATGGAACTCGAGTTGTCGCCCGGCGCGCTGGCGTGGGCGCTGCTGCGCTTCAACCTCGGCATCGAATGCGGGCAGCTGGCGATCGTCGGCGCGGCGTTGCTTCTGTTGTTCGCCATCCGGCACTGGCGCGCCTACACACCGTGGGTGCTTCAGGGCGGCTCGGCGGCTGCCGTCGCGACGGGGGTGTTCTGGTTCGTAGAGCGGACAATGATGTAACTACATGGCGTAACGCGCACGCGGCTTGCTCGTTCAACCGCAGAGCAAGATTTTCGTTGGGCAGGAGAGGGATCCTGACTCAAAGGAGAACGCCATGAACCGCTTCGTACGTTCCTTCTCTCTGGCCTTGATACCGGTGGCGCTGCTGGCGGCCTGCTCGAGCGCACCGCGCTCTCGCGTCGATGCGCCGGTCTACAGCGGCGCCCCTGCTTACTCGGACTATGGCTATGTGCGCAGCATCGAAGCCGTGCAGACCAGCGGCCGCACCAGCGGTGGCGGCGCCATCATCGGCGGTGTGCTCGGCGCGGTGGTCGGCCACCAGTTCGGCGGCGGCACGGGTCGTGACCTGAGCACCGCGGCCGGCGCCGTGGGCGGTGCCATTGCGGGCAACGAGATCGAGCGCAACCGCTCGGCCGGCGGCGCAATGGTCTATCGCGTGACGATCCGCATGGACAATGGTGACATGCGCAGTATCGATGTCGGCTCGACCAATGGCCTGAGCATCGGCGAGCGCGTGCGCGTCGAGGGTGATCGCATCGTTCGCTTGTGACGCTAGAATCGCAACGACGTCCACCCACAAGAGCGAGAAAGGCACCATGGTTATGACACCGCGAACTACCGGCTTCTTTGCAGAGGTTTAGCCGGCCGCGGTTCGTCACGTCCTTTCTCGACACAGAACAAAGCGCGGTCCTCCACCGCGCTTTTTGTTTTTCGGAGTTCCCGATGATCTCGATTCAATTGCCCGATGGTTCAAAACGCGAGTACCCCGGCCCGGTGACGGTGGCCGAGGTCGCCGCGTCCATCGGCACGGGCCTGGCCAAGGCGGCGCTGGGGGGCCGCTTGGGGCAGGGCAACACAGTGCATCTGGTGGACACCAGCTACCTGATCGAGGCCGACACGCCGCTGGCCATCGTGACGGAGAAAGACCCCGACGGCCTGGACATGATCCGCCACTCGACGGCGCACCTGCTGGCCTACGCGGTGAAGGAACTGTTCCCCGAGGCGCAGGTGACGATCGGCCCGGTCATCGAGAACGTCACGCCGGAGGATCTGGCGGCCATCGAGGCGAAGATGGTCGAGCTCGCGAAGAAGGACGAGAAGGTCGAGCGCCGCGTGCTGCCGCGCGACGAGGCCGTGGCCTACTTCAAGAGTCTCGGCGAGGCCTACAAGGCGGAGATCATTGCCAGCATCCCGCAGGGCGAAGACGTGTCGCTCTATCGCGAAGGCAAGTTCGAGGACTTGTGCCGCGGCCCGCACGTGCCGAGCACGGGCAAGCTCAAGCACTTCAAGCTGATGAAAGTGGCCGGCGCCTATTGGCGCGGTGACCACCGCAACGAGCAGCTGCAGCGCATCTACGGCACGGCCTGGGCCACGAAGGACGAGCTGCAGCAGTACCTGCACATGCTCGAGGAGGCCGAGAAGCGCGACCACCGCAAGCTCGGCCGCGAGCTCGACCTGTTCCACATCGACGACCATGCGCCGGGCGTCGTGTTCTGGCACCCCAAGGGCTGGACGGTGTGGCAGGGCGTCGAGCAGTACATGCGCGCGGTGTACCGCGACAACGGCTACAACGAGGTCAAGGGCCCGCAGCTGCTGGACAAGTCGCTGTGGGAGGCCACGGGCCACTGGGACAAGTACCGCGAGAACATGTTCACGACGGAGAGCGAGAAGCGAGACTACGCGCTCAAGCCGATGAACTGCCCCGGCCACATCCTGATCTTCAAGCAGGGCATCAAGAGCTACCGCGACCTGCCGCTGCGCTATGGCGAGTTCGGCCAGTGCCACCGCAACGAGCCGACGGGCGGGCTGCACGGCATCATGCGTGTGCGCGGCTTCACGCAGGACGACGGCCACATCTTCTGCACGGAGGACATGATCCTCGACGAGTGCGTGGCCTACACGGCGCTGCTGCAGAAGGTCTATGCCGACTTCGGCTTCAGCGAGATCCTCTACAAGGTGGCCACGCGCCCGGAGGCGCGCATCGGCTCCGACGAGAGCTGGGACAAGGCCGAGGAAGCGTTGATGCAAAGCCTGCGTGCCTCGGGCTGCGAGTTCGTCATCGCGCCGGGCGACGGCGCCTTCTACGGGCCGAAGATCGAATACACGCTGAAGGACGCGCTCGGCCGCCACTGGCAGTGCGGCACGATGCAGGTCGACTTCTCGATGCCCGAGCGCCTGGGCGCCGAGTACGTGGCCGAGTCCGGCGAGCGCCGCACGCCGGTGATGCTGCACCGCGCCATCGTCGGCAGCTTCGAGCGCTTCATCGGCATCCTCATCGAGCAGCACGCGGGCGCCTTGCCGGTGTGGCTGGCCCCGGTGCAAGCAGTCGTCACGTCGATTACCGATGGACAAGCAGATTACGCCCGGGAAGTCGCGAAATCACTGCAAAAACAAGGAGTTAGAGTGCAGGCCGATTTGCGCAACGAGAAAATTACCTATAAAATCCGCGAGCATTCCATGCAAAAGGTCCCGTTCATCCTTGTCGTTGGGGACAAGGAGAAGGCAAGTGGGGCCGTTGCGGTGCGCGCCAGAGGCAATCAAGACCTCGGTGTGATGCCGCTGGCGCAGTTCTCGTCGAGATTAGCCAGCGATATCGCCCAGAAGGTCTGAGCGTCAGGCGCGCTCTTGTTTTTGGTACGGGCCGTTCCTTGCCTTGGGCTCTTGAGAGGTGTGAACCATCGCTACTTTTGCCGACCGTCGGACTCCCAATGTGGAGCGCAAGCACCGGCTCAATCGAGAGATCACCGCGCCTGAAGTGCGCTTGAACGGCGTCGACAACGAGCCTCTGGGCATCGTCAGCCTGCAAGAGGCGCTGCGCCTGTCGGGCGAGCAGGACGTCGATCTGGTGGAGATCGCGGCAACGGCCGATCCCCCCGTGTGCCGGCTGATGGACTACGGCAAGTTCAAGTACCAGGAGCAGAAGAAAGCCGCCGAGGCCAAGGCCAAGCAGAAGATCATCGAGGTCAAGGAAGTGAAGTTCCGCCCCGGCACCGACGAGGGCGACTACCTGATCAAGATGCGCAACCTGCGCCGCTTCATCGCCGAGGACGGCGACAAAGGCAAGGTCACCTTGAGGTTCCGCGGCCGCGAGATCACGCACCAGGACATCGGCATGCGCCTGCTGGAGCGCATTCGCGACGAGCTGGCCGATGTGTCGGTGGTGGAGAACATGCCCAAGCTCGAAGGCCGCCAGATGATCATGGTGCTGGCGCCGAAACGGAAGTAGACAGGATTGACCGGGCGGTTGGTCGCCGCCCGGTCCATAGAAGCCCCGACGGGCCAACAAGCAACGAGGACCTTCTCGTTCGCCTGGCGGGGTCACGAAAAAGGAGCATTGTCATGCCCAAGATGAAGACCAAGAAGAGCGCGGCCAAGCGGTTCCGCGTCCGTCCGGGTGGTACCGTCAAGCGCGGTCAGGCGTTCAAGCGCCACATCCTCACCAAGAAGTCCACGAAGAACAAGCGCCATCTGCGTGGCGCGACCAACGTGCACGAGACCAACCTGGGCCACGTCGCTGCGATGCTGCCCTTCGCTGGCCTCTGATTTCTGACGGACCAAGGAGAAAGACATGCCTCGCGTCAAACGTGGTGTAACCGCACGCGCTCGTCACAAGAAGGTGCTGGCCCTGGCCAAGGGTTATCGCGGCCGTCGCAAGAACGTCTTCCGCATCGCCAAGCAGGCGGTGATGAAGGCCGGGCAGTATGCCTACCGCGACCGCCGCGCCAAGAAGCGCGTTTTCCGTCAGCTGTGGATTGCCCGAATCAACGCCGCCTCGCGTGAACTCGGTGTGAGCTACAGCAAGTTCATGGCTGGCCTGAAGAAGGCGCAGATCGACATCGACCGCAAGGTCCTCGCCGACCTCGCCGTCAACGACCCCGCCGCCTTTGGCAGCATCGTCGCCAAGGTGAAGGCCCAGCTCGCTTGAACTGCGCGCGCCGCTTGACAAGGCGGCGTGCACCCAAGCTTAGATGGCCGTCACCTGGGTGACGGCCATTTTTTTCTCTCGCGAATGACGATGAACGACCTCGATCACCTGGTGCAGGCTGCCGCCGACGAGTTCTCGGCCGCCGCCACTCCCGCCGACCTGGAGAACGCGAAGGCGCGCTATCTGGGCAAGGCCGGGCGCCTGACCGAGCTGCTCAAGGGCATGGCCGCGCTGTCGCCCGATGAGAAGAAGACCCGCGGCGCCGAGATCAACGCGGCCAAGCAGCTCGTCGAAAGCGCGCTGAACGCGCGCCGTCATGCGCT
Organism: Betaproteobacteria bacterium; assembly: GCA_005884255.1. Classification (GTDB taxonomy): domain Bacteria; phylum Pseudomonadota; class Gammaproteobacteria; order Burkholderiales; family Burkholderiaceae_C; genus VBDL01. The sequence goes on from VBDL01000049.1 coordinate 5,936, forward strand.
GGCCGAGGCCGAGCTCGAGTTGCAGCTCAGGGCCGAGGCGCTGGACGTCACGCTGCCTGGCCGCCACCGCGGTATCGGCGGGCTGCATCCGGTGTCGCGCACGATGGAGCGCATCGAAGCCATCTTCGGCTCGATGGGCTTCGACGTTGCCGACGGCCCCGAGATCGAGACCGACTGGATGAGCTTCACCGCGCTGAACAACCCGGAGAATCATCCGGCGCGTTCGATGCAGGACACTTTCTACGTCGACATGAAAGACGCTGAAGGTCGCTGGCTCAACCTGCGCCCGCACACCTCGCCGATGCAAGTGCGCTATGCCCGCGCGCATGCGGCCAGGTACGCCGGCCGCGACCCGATGCCGGAGATCCGCGTGATCGCGCCGGGCCGCACCTACCGCGTCGACAGCGATGCCACGCACTCGCCGATGTTCCACCAGTGCGAAGGCCTGTGGATCGGCGAGAACGTCAGCTTCAAGGACCTGAAGGCGGTCTTCACCGACTTCTGCCGCACCTTCTTCGAGACCGACGACCTGCAGCTGCGCTTCCGGCCGTCGTACTTCCCGTTCACCGAGCCGTCTGCGGAGATCGACATCGCGTTCGCGAGCGGGCCGCTGAAGGGCCGCTGGCTCGAGGTGGCCGGTTCCGGCCAGGTGCATCCGGACGTGGTGCGCAACTTCGGCCTCGACCCCGAGCGCTATATCGGTTTCGCCTTCGGCATGGGTCCGGACCGGCTGACGATGCTGCGCTATGGCGTCGCGGACCTGCGCCTCTTCTTCGACGGCGACCTCCGTTTCCTGTCGCAATTCAAGTAATCGACGACGATGCAATTCCCCGAGTCCTGGTTGCGCGAGTTCTGCAACCCGCCTCTGAGCACCGAGCAGCTCGCCGAGCTGCTGACGATGTCCGGCATGGAGGTCGAAGAGCTGAAACCGGTGGCGCCGCCGTTCACGCGCGTGGTGGTCGGTGAGATCGTCGAGGCGGTGCAGCATCCCGACGCGGATCGCCTGCGCGTGTGCAAGGTGAACGCAGGCGAGCATTCGAAGGGCGGCCCGCTGCAGATCGTCTGCGGTGCACCGAACGCACGCGTCGGCATCAAGGTGCCGCTGGCGCTGGTCGGTGCGCAGTTGCCCGCCGGCGAGGACGGTCGGCCCTTCGAGATCAAACTCGGGAAGCTGCGCGGCGTGGAGAGCCACGGCATGCTGTGCTCGGCACGCGAGCTCAAGCTGAGCGACGAGCATGCCGGTTTGCTGGAGCTCGATAGCGACGCGTCCGTCGGCGCCGATATCCGTCACGTGCTGAGCCTGGATGACACGCTGTTCACACTGAAGCTCACGCCGAACCTGGCGCATGCCTTGTGCGTGTACGGCATCGCGCGCGAAGTCGCGGCGCTCACCGGCGCGCCGCTGCACACCCCCGCCATCCAGCCGGTGTGGCCGCAACATGACCGCAAGCTGCCTGTGCAGATCGAGGCGCCGGACCTCTGCGGGCGCTTCTCCGGCCGCATCGTGCGCAACATCAACACGCAGGCCAAGACGCCACGCTGGATGGTCGATCGCCTCGAGCGCTGCGGCCAGCGCTCGGTGAGCGCGCTGGTCGACATCTCGAACTACGTGATGTTCGAGTATGGCCGGCCGTCGCACATCTTCCACCTCGACAAGATCCGCGACAAGCTCATCGTGCGCTGGGCGAAGAAGGGCGAGAGCCTGAAGCTGCTCAACGGCAGCACCGTCGAGCTCGACGAGCAGGTCGGCGTGATCGCCGATGCACAGGAAGTGGAATCACTCGCCGGCATCATGGGCGGCGACCGTACCGCGGTGTCCGACGACACAAAGAGCGTCTACGTCGAAGCCGCCTTCTGGTGGCCCGACGCCGTGGCGGGCCGCTCGCGGCGCTTCAACTTCGCCACCGATGCCGGCCACCGCTTCGAGCGCGGAGTCGACCCGGCACTGACGGTCGAGCACATCGAGCGCATCACGCAGCTCATCGTCGAGATCTGCGGCGGCGAGGCCGGCCCGATGGACGACCAACAGGTGAACCTGCCCGAGCGCAAGCCAGTCACGCTGCGCGTCGAGCGCGCGGCCAAGGTGATCGGCTTGCCCCTCACGCAGGCGCAGTGCGCCGATGTCATGCGCCGCCTCGGCCTGCAATTCAGCGAAGCGCCGGGCCGCTTGACCGTGACGCCGCCGAGCTGGCGCTTCGATCTGCAGATCGAGGAAGACCTCATCGAGGAGGTCATCCGCGTGCACGGCTACGACAAGCTGCCCGGCGATGCACCGCTGGCCCCGATCAGCGCCCGCGTGCGCACCGAGGAGCAGCGCGGGCTGCATACCCTGCGTCGCGCGGTGGCGGCGCAGGACTACCAGGAAACGATCAACTTCAGCTTCGTCGAGGAGCGTTGGGAGCGCGAGCTGGCGGGCAACGACGACCCGATCCGCGTGCTCAACCCGATCGCGGCGCCGCTGTCGGTGATGCGCTCGAACATGATCGGCAGCCTGCTGCACGTGCTGCGCTACAACCTGGCGCGCCGTGCATCGCGCGTGCGCGTGTTCGAGATCGGCCGCGTGTTCCGCCGCGCGCCGCAGTCGCCCGACGGACCCACGGCCGTGGCCGGCCTCGAGCAGCCGCTGCGCGTCGGCGGCCTCGCCTATGGCGACGCCGCTCAGCTGCAATGGGGCCAGCCCGAGCGACGCGTCGACTTCTTCGACGTGAAGGGCGACATCGAAGCCTTGCTCGCGCCGCTGCAGCCGCGCTTCGTGGCAGCGCCGCATCCGGCGCTGCACCCCGGGCGCAGCGCACGCATCGAGCTCGACGGCCAGGCCATCGGCTTTGTCGGCGAGCTGCATCCGAAGTGGCGGCAGGGCTACGAATTGCCGAGCGCGCCGGTACTGTTCGAGATCGATGCCGACGCGCTGACGCGCCGTCCGCTGACGCAGGCCCAGCCGATCCCGCGCCAGCAGTCGGCGTGGCGCGACATTGCCGTGATCGTCGGCGAGCAGGTGACGCACGACGCGCTGATGGCCGAGGTGGTCAACGATGCGTCGGGCCTGGTGAAATCGGCGCGCCTGTTCGACCTCTACAAGCCGTCCGCGCCCGGCGGCGACATCGGTGCGCACGAGCGCAGCCTGGCCGTGCGCATCGAGCTGCGCGACGACGACGCCACGCTCACCGACGAGCGCATCGATCCCATCATCGCCGGCATCGTCGATCGGCTGCACCGCAGCCTGGGTGCGCGCCTGCGCGGGTGAACTGCATGAGCAACGAGGATGACCAAGCCATGGACCGCGTGATCCTGCCGACGCTGGAAACCCCGACGCTGACCAAGGCCGAGCTGGCCGAGCTGCTGTTCGAGCGCCTGGGCCTGAACAAGCGCGAATCGAAGGACATGGTCGAGGCCTTCTTCGAGATCGTGCATGCCACGCTGGTCAGCGGCGACGACGTGAAGCTGTCCGGCTTCGGCAACTTCAATATCCGCCGCAAGGCGCCCCGCCCGGGGCGCAACCCGCGCACCGGCGAGGCCATCCCGATCAAGGCCCGGCACGTTGTCACGTTTCACGCCAGTCACAAGCTGAAGGGCATCGTGCAAGGTGACATACCGGCCGGGGAAGAGTTCGAGTAAAGTCTAGCTTTCCCGTTAAATCTCATTGATTTCAATGGAGAAAGCGCTCCCCGCCATACCTGCCAAGCGGTACTTCACAATCGGTGAGGTGAGCGAGCTGTGCGGTGTCAAACCCTACGTGCTCCGCTACTGGGAGCAGGAGTTCACGCAGCTCAAGCCGATGAAGCGCCGCGGCAACCGGCGCTATTACCAGCACCACGAGGTGCTGCTGATCCGGCGCATCCGCGAGCTGCTGTACGAGCAGGGATTCACCATCAGCGGTGCGCGCAATCGGCTGTCCGAGCTCGGGCATGGTGCGCGGGCGGAACTGGCGAATGGCCGGGCGCAGCAGGCCGCCGAGGTGCCACCGCAGCCGGTCGAAGTTGTCGATGGCGACGAGGCTCCGGAAGCGAAACCGGCCGACGCGGCTGTGCCCATCCCCGAGGTACAGGAGCTCTCGGTGTCGGTGATGCGCCGCGAACTGATCTCGATCCTCGGTCTGCTCACGGTAGAGGCGAGCTCCTAGGCTATACTGACTGGCTCGTCGGGGTGTAGCGCAGCCTGGTAGCGCACTTGCATGGGGTGCAAGGGGTCGCGAGTTCGAATCCCGCCACCCCGACCAACGTATCGAAGAGGGTCAGCCGGCCGCGAGGCCGCTGACCCTCGGTCGTTTCTGGCGGACGCGCGGGTCGCAGACCCCCAAAGCACGGGCTTGGCGCGGCGCGCGCATGGGCAAACAATGCCGCCATGCGACAGCCCGCTCGAGCCTTTACCTGGGATACCGAACCGGCCGATGAGGGCCCGAGCGAGTTCGTCGACACGCGCCGCTTGGAGGCTGCGTCGGGGCGCAAGCCGCCGAGGGTCGACCCCGCCGCCCGGCACGCCAAGCGCGCGCTGTGGAAGCTGCTGCTGACGCTGGTTGTGATCGTCGCCGTGAGCGGCGTGGCGATCGTGCAGTTCGCGCGCTTCCTCCACAACTAGCCTAGGGCCGCACGCAGCGCGTGCAGCACGGCGTCGGGCGCTTCCGCCATCAGCGAGTGGCCCGCCCCGGGCACGCTGACCACCTGCGCCTTCAGCACCTGCGCAAGTTCCCTTGTCTGCTTCGGATGGGTCATCTGGTCGCGCTCGCCGAGCAGCATCGTCACGGGGCACTGCACGCGCGCCGCGGCTTCCATGCCGCCCGCGTAGCGGTCGCAGATCGAGAAGTCGTGATGGAACAGATTGGTCTCGCGCTGCCCGGCCAGCAGGCGCCGCTTGAGCGCGCGTTCGCCGCCGTGCAGCCAGGCGCCTGGGCCGGGGAAGGACGGCTTGGCCGCCGGCGACGCAAACGAGAACACGTTGACCATGTCGATGGCCTTCAGCGGCGCCTCGCGCGCGGTGTCCAGCAGCGTCTCGGACACTTTCATCGGATAGGCCGTGCCCACCATCGCGAGGCGCGTCACGCGCTGCGGCGCGCGAGACGCGGCCTCCAGCGCGATCA
>VBDL01000049.1:11144-11494 GCA_005884255.1 Betaproteobacteria bacterium
ATGGCCGTGGTGCGCGAACCAGCGCGCGAGCAGGGTCCAGACGCTGTGGTCGTTGAGCGCGCCGTGGACGAATACCACGCAGGGTAGGGTGGTATCGAAAGGCTTGCCACCGGTGTAGGCGTAGGCCCCGCGGCCGTTAACGGTGAGCATCATGCGGTGGCCTTCTCTGCGGCCTTGAGTGCGCGCTTCAAGTCATCGATGAGGTCATGCGCGTCCTCCAAGCCGATGGACAAGCGGATCGTCCCCGGCCGGATCCCCGCCTGCGCCAGCGCCGCGTCGTCCATGCGGAAATGCGTCGTCGATGCCGGGTGGATCACCAGCGAGCGGCAGTCGCCGACGTTGGCCAAGTG
>VBDL01000747.1 GCA_005884255.1 Betaproteobacteria bacterium
ACGCAGCGCTCCTTCGCCATACGAGCCGCCGACGACGAAGCCGGCGGACACCACCGACGGGAACACCAGCACGCCCTTGGCCTTGGCTGTCAGCTCGCGCGAACCCGGAGCTTGCGAGTGCAGCTTGGTCAAGGCGCTGTCGACGGCAGCGTCGATGCTGCGCCGCTTCGCCGCAGGGTCGCCGCTGGCGCCGGGTCCCGTGGTGGTGCACGCCGCAAGAAGAACGGCCGCGGCCGAGATCGTCAGGAAGATGCGCTTGTTCATATGGGAGCTCCTTGGTAGAAGAACGCGAAGTTCTCGCACTCGATGTGTGCGCAGCACAAAGTGTGCTACTGCGGGTGCGAGCCAAGTAACAACAGCGCTACGACTACAAGCGCCACGATCTCCAAGTTCAACCGAATGGGCGTGGTGGCCGGCTTCGAATCGAAGCGCGTGCGACTGATACGCAAGGGTTTCGTGACAGGAGCGATCGGTGATGTCCGGCTGCTCTGGGGCTCTTCAATTCGGCTGGGCAGCCGTATCGCCGGTGCGGGTGCGAGTGCATCTCAAGACACTTTCGCGCGGTGATGCCGGCACACCTCGAGCACTACGCCGCGCAGCCATCGGTGCGCTGGATCTCGATCGAGTCGGGGGTGCCACATCTGCGATATGGTGATGTGCTCCGTCGGCACCGGCAGCTCGAACGAGCGCAGCGCGTTGCTTGCTCTCAGATGTTCGAAGTACGCCGCGGGTATCAGCGCCACCATGTTGGTCGCGGCCGCAGTCGACAGCGCGGTGCCGAAGCTGGGAACGACGACTGCGACATTGCGCGTCAATCCAGCGGCGGCGAGCGCGTCGTCCACTGGACCCGTGACACGTCCCCGGCGCGACGTGACCACATGGTCGCAGGCAGCATATCGCTCGGGTGTTATCTCACCTTTGGCCAGCAGCGGGTGGCCCTGTCGCACGACGGCGATGAAGTGGTCCCGGTAGAGTGCTTGAACGCGCACCTCGCAGCGGGCGCACGTCCTTGTCGGGCTTGGGCGCGAAGCGCAGGCGCACACCGGGCGCTTCGCGCGCGGTGCGTGCCACGAGCAGATGCGCAAAGGCCTCGGTGAAGCCGTCATTGGCCCGCACGGTGAACATCCGCTCGAGCGTGCTCAAGTTCAGGTTGGGGCCGGCCGGTTGCAGTACAGCACTTGCCTCCTCGACCAACGCCTTGACTCGGTCGCGCAGCGCCAGCGCCCGCGGTGTGGGAACCATGGCCCGGCCCGCACGCACCAGGAGCTGGTCTCCCGTCGTTTCACGCAGTCGCGCCAGCGTGCGGCTCATGGCCGATTCGCTCAGGCCTAAACGCTCGGCCGCTCTCGAGACGCTGCCCTCGGAGAGCAGGGCGTTCAACGCAATGAGAAGGTTGAGGTCAGCGTCAGTGGGCATGCGCTGAACCTAGCACGGTTTGGGGACGCGGGGCTGGCGTCGCATGCAGGGAGAAGATGCACGCCACGCGCTGTTTGGGCCGGGATCGTCGACCTATGCTGATGTGGCGCGATCGAGCGTCCTCCTGTCCTCCCCGTATGCTGTCACCTGTCCTCGAATCCAACTCTCCCACGGTCTCTCGCCGCACCGAATCCGGCGCGGCGAACGAGCTTGATGGTCTGCCGCTGCCGCGGCGCTACGCGGCCGTCGCCGCGATCCTCGGTGCGATCGTGCTCGTGGTGCTCGACAGCGCGATCGCCAACGTCGCGCTGCCGAGCATTGCTCAGCAGTTGCAGGCTGCGCCGGCCGACGCGGTCTGGGTCGTCACCGCCTATCAGCTCGCCATCGTGATGTTCCTGCTGCCCGCTTCCGCTGTTGGCGAGAGACTGGGCTATCGCCGTGTGTTCGCAGGAGGTGTCGCGCTGTTCACCGCGGCGTCGGTGTTGTGTGCGCTGGCGCCGTCGTTGCCATGGCTGGTGGCGGCAAGATGCCTTCAGGGCTTGGGCAGCGCTGCGGTGATGCCGCTGGGTCTTGCGCTGTTGCGCTTCACCTATCCGCGTCGATTGCTGGGTCAGGCGATCGCATGGAACGCGCTGGCGGTTGCAGGCGCCTCAGCGGCCGGGCCGGCCGTCGGCGCCGGCTTGCTGTCCGTCGCGAGCTGGCCGTGGCTCTTCGCGGTGAACCTGCCGGTCGGCGCGCTGGTACTGGCCGCCTGTGCCGGGTTGCCGCGTCCGCACAGCACAGGGCGTCGCCTCGACGTCGGGAGCATCGCGCTCAACGCGATCATGTTCGCCGCCTTCGTGCTGGGCAGCGATTGGCTGCCGTCGTCTCCGTGGTACGGAAGTGCATTGCTCGTCGTGTCGGCCGGTTCCATGGTTCTGCTGGTACGGCGCGAGATGCCGAAGGCGGCGCCGTTGATCCCGCTGGATCTTCTGCGGGTGCAATCGTTTCGGGTGTCGATCGTCGCGTCGGTGTGCTGCTTCACCGGGCAGATGATCGGCTATTTGGCGCTGCCGTTCTACTTGCAGCACGAGCTGGGCCTGAGCGCGATGGCCACCGGTCTCTTGATGACACCGTGGCCCCTGGCGGTGATGGTGGCCGCGCCGTTGTCGGCGCGCCTGGCCAAGCGAGTGCCGACCGCGTGGCTTTGCGCAGTCGGAGGTGGGTGCCTCGCGATCGGCCTGGCGCTGTGCGCCATTTGGCCGCTTCACGGCGACCCTCGACTGCCGATGGCCATCTTCACGAGCCTGGCAGGTCTCGGCTTCGGATTCTTTCAGACACCCAACAACCAGAACATGCTGCTCGCCGCGCCGAAGGAACGCAGCGGAGCGGCCGGAGGCGCCCAGGGGACCGCGCGTCTGACTGGGTTGACGCTCGGCAGCCTCTTGATGGGACTCGCGTTCGCGCTGTTGCCGTCGCTGCGCGCTGTGCACTGGGGCTTGACGCTCGCGGCG
>VBDL01000748.1 GCA_005884255.1 Betaproteobacteria bacterium
TGCAAGCCGTCGCTCGGCGCGAAGGCCTTGACCAGATCGATCAATTCGTCGGCTGTCGTCATGGGCAGCGATTGTGCGGCGGCCGCTGTGACCCCGTCGCACGCGTGGAGGATCAGGCAAGGATCGCCGAGCTTCCGGCTAACGGGTTCAGGCCAGCGCCGCCTACGCTCACGGTCATCGATCAACGCCTCTTTCAGGAGAGCATTCATGACCATCCGCGTTCCCCGCCGCCAGCTCGGCCGCCAAGGCCTCACCGTGTCCGCCATCGGGCTCGGTTGCATGGGCATGTCCGATTTCTACGGCCCCGCCGACGAGCAGGCCAACCTCGCGGTGCTGAACCACGCGATCGACATCGGCGTGAACTTCCTCGACACCGCCGACATGTACGGCGTGGGCGCTAACGAGCGCCTGCTGTCGAAGGTGCTGAAGACGCGCCGCGACGAGATCGTGATCGCCACCAAGTTCGGCAATGTGCGCGGAGCCGACGGCACCTACCTGCGCATCGACGGCAGCCCGCAGTACGTGCGCAGCGCCTGCGATGCGAGCCTTCAGCGCCTGGGTGTCGACCACATCGACCTGTACTACCTGCACCGCGTGGACCGCAGCGTGCCGATCGAGGAAACGGTCGGCGCGATGGCCGAGCTCGTGCGAGCCGGCAAGGTGCGTCACCTGGGGCTCTCGGAGGCATCGCCCGACACGCTGCGCCGCGCGGCGGCGGTGCACCCGATCGCCGCGCTGCAAACCGAGTACTCGCTGTGGACGCGCGACGTCGAGGCCGAGCTGCTGCCCTTGTGCAAGGAGCTCGGCATCGGCTTCGTGCCCTACGCGCCCCTGGGCCGCGGCTTTCTCACCGGCGCGATCCGCAGCCTCGATGGCTTGGCGGCCAACGACTGGCGCCGCAACAACCCGCGCTTCCAGGGCGAGAACCTGGCGCACAACCTCGCGCTGGTCGACGCGGTGAACGCGTTGGCGCAGCAGCGCGGCTGCACGCCGGCGCAGCTCGCGCTGGCCTGGCTGCTCAGCCGCGGCGATCAGATCGTGCCGATCCCGGGCACGCGCAGCAGCGCACGGCTGGACGAGAACGCGGCGGCCGCCGCGATCGCGCTCACGGCCGAGGAGCTGCGCCACATCGACGCGACGCTGCAAGAGCAACCCGTGTCCGGCCAGCGCTATGCACCGGCCGGCATGGCCGCACTCAACGGCTAGCCCCGACGATTGCAAATCGTTGCCTTCCGGTCACGGAGGCAGGCCAGGCGATGCGCTCATCATCGCAAGGGCCTGCCCTCTTTTGACCGGGAGATGACATGAACGTCGAGCCCTATCTGTTCTTCGAAGGCCGCTGCGAGGAAGCCATCGAGTTCTATCGTCGCGCACTCGGCGCCGAGGTGACGGCGCTGAAGCGCTTCAAGGACAGCCCCGAGCTGCCGCCGCCCGGCATGGTGCCGCCGGGCGCCGAGAACAAGGTGATGCACGCGAACTTTCGCATCGGCGACACCACGGTGATGGCCTCCGATGGCCGCTGCACGGGCAAGCCGAGCTTCCAGGGCTTCTCGCTGTCGATCGACGCAGCGAGCGACGCCGAGGCTGATCGCCTGTTCGCTGCGCTCGGTGACGGCGGCCAGGTGCAGATGCCGATGAGCAAGACCTTCTTCTCGTCGCGCTTCGGCATGGTGGCCGACCGCTTCGGCGTCTCGTGGATGGTGATCGTCGCGACTTGAACCTCCGGCGCCGCGGGCGCAACACAGGCCCATCTCACCGATGGAGCCTGCCATGCACCCGTTCGCCCTGCACAGCCGCCTCGAGGCATTCGTCAGCCTGGTGGCCGCCGCGGTCACCGGCCTGTCGATCCTCGGTTCCGTGGTCTATCTGTTCGTCGATGGCGCGGCGATGCTCGTGACACCGCAGCCACAGCTCGCGAAGGCCGCGGCGGCGACGGCGAGCGCGCCGCCGCCCGCGCTCGCCGCAACCTCCGACGCCTACTGAGCCGCGTCACCGCGAGTAACTTTCGTTCGCCCCCCATGCGTTGGGGATGGCCGTAGCGGTTGGTGGCACCAACCAACAAACGAGAGAGGTGACCATGCAACGCATCGCTGCGGTAGTTCCGCTGACCGTGCTCGCGGCCACGGCTTGGGCCGGGCCCTTCACCGCCGATTCTCTGGTGTTGATCTCCGGGCCCAGCCCTCTCGCCGCGTGCATCGCCGACAACGTGGCCGGGCAGCCGGGCACCAACTTCCTCGGCAGCGAGGTGGAGCCCTCGGTCGACATCAACCCGACCAATCCGGCCAACCTCGTCGCGGGGTATCAGCAGGACCGCTGGTCCAACGGCGGCTCGCGCAGCCTGGTGGCGAGCGTGAGCTTCAACGCCGGCGTGAGCTGGTCGCAGGTCATCATCCCCGGTATCACCCTGTGCGCCGGCGGCACCGCCGCCAACGGCGGTGACTTTCACCGCGCCACCGACCCGTGGGTCAGCTTCGCGCCGAACGGCGACGTGTACTTCTTCAGCCTGTCGCTGGACATCGAGCCGCCCGCCGGCAGCCCGGGCGGCAACGGCAAGAACGCGATGTTCGTCAGCAAATCCACCGACGGCGGCCTGAGCTGGAGCGCGCCGGTCAAGGTGGCCGAGGACCTGAACCCGCGCTTCCTCAACGACAAGAACACGATCATCGCTGACCCCGGCGACGCGCGCTTCGTCTATGCGGTGTGGGACCGGCTGCAGTCGCCGATGGGCGCGGTCATCAACCCCGAGAACGTGTTCGGCCTCGGCTTCAAGGGCCCGGCGATGCTGGCGCGCACGGCCGATGGCGGGCAGACCTGGGAGCCCGCGCGTTCGATCTACGACCCCGGCGCCAACAGCCAGACGATCGGCAACCAGGTCGTCGTGCTGCCCGACGGCACGCTCGTCGACGCCTTCAACGAGATCCTCGGCTTCAAGAACAGCGACAAAGGCGCGAAGTTCGACTTCAACTTCTC
>VBDL01000738.1 GCA_005884255.1 Betaproteobacteria bacterium
GCCCCGTCGACCTGATCAGGCACGGTCGGTCCAAGCCAAGTGGACACCGCGGATCCGGCTCCGCCGGTCCGCCGGTGTCGCCCCCTCGAGGGGGCGGCCGCAGGCCGTAGGGGGTCGTTCATTTCTCCGATTCTTGACCGCGGTCAACGGTGTCGCGGCGAGGCGGCGGCGATAGTCCTTCGCACATCAGCGAGAGACAAGCGAAGAGACAAGCATGACCGCCGCTGCCACTGCATCGCCGTACGACCCGCGGGTCGTCGAGCGCGTGATCGCCGAACGGCGCCACCTCGACGGCGCACTGATGCCGATCCTGCACGGCGTGCAGGATGCCCTCGGTTGGGTGCCTGCCGACGCGGTACCGCGCATCGCCGAGGCGTTGAACCTGTCGCGCGCCGAAGTGCACGGCGTGATCAGCTACTACCACCACTTCCGCGAGTCGCCCTCCAAAGGGCCGGTGCTGCAGGTGTGCCGCGCCGAAGCGTGCCGCAGCGTGGGCGGCGAGGCGCTGCTCGCGCAGGCGCAGGCCGCGGGCGGCTGCAGCGTCGAGCCGGTGTACTGCCTCGGGCTGTGCGCGATGTCGCCGGCCGTGATGCTGCAGGGCCAGCCGCATGCGCGCATGACGCCGGCCCGGCTGGCCGATCTGTTGTCCGACGTGGCGGGGATTTGATGACGATCACGATCTACGTTTCGCGCGACGCGGCTGCGCTGGCCGTCGATGCCGATGGCGTCGCCGCGGCGATCGCCGGCCAGGCCTGCGCCCTCAAGGCCGATGTGCAGATCGTGCGCAACGGCTCGCGCGGTCTGTTGTGGCTGGAGCCCCTGGTCGAGGTGCAGACCGATGCGGGCCGCATCGCCTATGGGCCAGTGCGCGCCGAGGACGTGCCGTCGCTGTTCGACGCCGGCTTCCTGCACGGTGGCGCGCATGCACTGCGGCTCGGCATCACCGAGGAGATTCCCGAGTTCGAGCGCCAGCAGCGGCTGAGCTTCGCGCGCTGCGGCCTGGGCGATCCGCTCGCTCCGGTGCCCTGGCTGGGCTTGAAGACGGCGCTGGAGATTCCACCCGAAGCCATCGTGCAGGAAGTGCTCGAGTCCGGCCTGCGCGGCCGCGGCGGTGCGGCCTTTCCCGCCGGCATCAAGTGGCGCACGGTGGCTCAAACGGCGTCGGCACAGAAATACGTGGTCTGCAACGCCGACGAAGGCGACTCCGGCACCTTCGCCGACCGCATGCTGATCGAAGGCGACCCCTATCTGCTGATCGAAGGCATGGCGATCGCCGCGCTCGCGGTTGGCGCGAGCAAGGGCTTCGTCTACATCCGCTCCGAATACCCGCACGCTATCGCCACGTTCGAAGCGGCCTTGCGCGCCGCACGCGAAGCCGGCGTGCTGGGCGCATCGATGCTCGGCTCGGGCATCGCGTTCGACATCGAAGCGCGCGTCGGCGGCGGCTCGTACGTCTGCGGCGAAGAGACCGCGATGCTCGAAAGCCTCGAAGGCAAGCGCGGCATCGTGCGCGCGAAGCCACCGTTGCCGGCGGTGCAAGGGTTGTTCGGCCACCCGACGGTGATCAACAACGTGCTCACCTTCGCCGCGGTGCCGACGATCCTCGAGAAGGGCGCCGAGTTCTACAAGGACTTCGGCACCGGCCGCTCGCGCGGCACGCTGCCGTTTCAGCTCGCCGGCAACATCAAGCGCGGCGGCCTGTTCGAGCTGCCGTTCGGCCTGAGCTTGCGCGAGCTGGTGTTCGACATCGGCGGCGGCACCGCCAGCGGCCGGCCGGTGAAGGCGATCCAGGTCGGGGGGCCGCTCGGCGCCTACGTGCCCGAGTCACAGTGGGACCTCCCGCTGGACTACGACGCCTACACCGCCAAGGGCCTGGTGCTCGGCCACGGCGGCATCGTCGTGCACGACGACACGGCCGACATGGCGCAGTTGGCGCGCTTCGCGATGGAGTTCTGCGCTATCGAATCGTGCGGCAAGTGCACGCCGTGCCGCATCGGCTCGACGCGCGGCGTCGAGGTGATCGACCGACACCATGCTCGCCGGCAGCCTGTGCGCGATGGGCGGCATGACGCCCTACCCGGTTCTGTCGGCGCTCGACCACTACCCGCAAGACTTCGGCCTCGTCGACGACACAGCCGAAGCGGCCTGAAGAAGACCATGCAGCAACTCAACGACACCGATTACGGCACACCGCAACGCGCGTCCACCACCGAAGTCACGCTGGAGATCGACGGCCAATCGGTCACGGTGCCCGCCGGCACCTCGCTGATGCGCGCGGCCATCGAGTCTGGCATCTCGGTGCCCAAGCTGTGCGCGACCGACAGCC
>VBDL01000050.1 GCA_005884255.1 Betaproteobacteria bacterium
GTGCCCAGCTGTCGTCCTCGGCCAGCTCGGTGATCGCCGAGGTCAACTCCTGGCACAGGCTGCGCAAGCCGTCGAGCAGGGTGTGGTGGTGGCCGAGCAGGCGGCGCGCACGCTCGCACACGGCATCGACCTGCGCGGCGATCTCAGGCGTCGCGCCTTCGCGCGCGATGCGGCGGCGCAGGCCGGCGAGCAGGTCGGCCAGCTCCGCGGCACGCGGCTCGTCTTCGGGCAGCGCGCTGCGCACGGTGGCCTGCAAGGTGTCGGCGATACGGTCCCACGCGGCCTCGTCGATCGGCGGTTGCACCGGCGCGGCGGGCTGCAGCTGAATCGTCGGCACCGCCGCCGGAACCTCGGGCGCAGCGGCCTCGGGGTCCATGTCGTCGAGGAAGCCGGTGTCCACCGCATCGTCGGCGCTGTCGCTGTCCCAGCTCGCCACCAGCTGCTTCAGGCGCTGCTGCAGCCGCTGCACATCGCTGCGGCTGCTGGCAAGCACGCGATGCAGACTGTCTTTCTTGCGGCCGGTGGTCCAGGTGCGGCCGCCGCGCTCGAGCCCGCGCGCGATGCGCTCGATCAGCGCGGCGAGTTCCGGCCCCTGCAGGCCGGGTGGCTGCGGCGGCGGCAGCGGCTGGCCGAGCTGCTCGGCATAGGCGCGCGCGTAGTTCTCCGGCGTCGGCTCGAGCTTGGCGATGGCCAGTTGGCGCAGCGCGGCCTTGGCGACCAGGGCCGGTGACGCCGCGGGAGCGCGCGAGGTATCCATCGCTCAAGTACTGAAGAGAAGGCGATCAGGCCAATCCGCCTGCCGCCCGCGCCGCGTCGCCGCTCTCGCTGGCCTTGCCGATCCACGGTGCCTTGCGCGGAAGCACGGTCTGCTCGAGCCAGTCTTGCAGCGCCTCGGGCGGGATCGGGCGGCTGAAGAGGAAGCCCTGCATCAGCCCGCAACCCAGGCGGTGCAGCACTTCCATCTGGCGCAGGTTCTCCACGCCCTCGGCCACCACGCGCAGGCCGAGCGAGCGGGCCAGCGCGATGATCGCGGTGACCACGGCCGAACTCTGCGGCGTGATGCCGAGATCGCGCACGAAGCTGCGGTCGATCTTGAGTTCCGAGATCGGCAGCGTGGTGAGATAGGCGAGCGACGAGTAGCCGGTGCCGAAGTCGTCGATCGAGATCTCCACGCCGATCTCGTTGAGCCGGTGCAGCGACGGGATCACGTTCTGCAGGTCCTTCATCAGGCCCGTCTCGGTGATCTCCAGCTGGATCGAGCGATGCGGCACGCCGTAGGCCGACACCGACTGGTGGATGTGCTCGACCAGATCGCTGCGCTCGAACAGGCGGTTCGGCAGGTTCACCGCGATCGACTCCTGGAAGCCGAAGCTCACCTGCCACACCTTGGCCTGGCGCGCGGCTTCGCGCACCGCCCACTCCGACAGCGGCACGATGAGGCCGGTTTCCTCGGCCAGCGGGATGAAGTCGCCCGGCGGCACCAGCGTGCCGTTGCGGTTCCAGCGCATCAGCGCCTCGGCGCCGACCATGCGCGCCGCGCGCACGTCGATCTTCGGCTGGTAGTGCAGCACCAGCTCGTTGCGCTCGATGGCCTTGTGCAGCGCGCTTTCGAGTTCCAGCTTGTCGCGCCCGCGCCCGGCGAGCTGCGGGCTGTAGATCGACGCGGCATTGCGCCCCTGCGACTTCACCGAGTACATGGCCACGTCGGAGTTGCGCAGCAGGTCGGCCACCGTGATGCCGTCGCGCGGGTACAGCGCGATGCCGACGCTGGCGGTGACGAAGCATTCCTGGCCGCCGACGAAGATCGGCTCGCGCATCACGTCGAGCACGCGGCCGGCCACGCGGTCGGCGTCGCGCTCGTCGGCCACCTCGGGCAAGAGTGCGACGAACTCGTCGCCGCCGAGGCGACCCACGGCTTCGAGCGTGCGGTGCGAGCGCGAGCCCACGGTCTCGAGCGCGCCTTCCATCACCTGATCGGAGTGGCGCACGCAGCCGCGGAGCCGCCGCGCCACTTCGATCAGCAGCTCGTCGCCCGCGGCGTGGCCCAGCGTGTCGTTGATGACCTTGAAGCGGTCGAGATCGATCAGCAGCAGTGCGGCGCTGTGGCCAGCGCGCCGCGCATGCTCGAGCGCACGCTCGGTGCGCCAGATGAGTTGCCGGCGGTTGGGCAGGCCGGTGAGCGTGTCGAAGTTCGCCAGGTGGCGGATCTTGTCTTCGGCGATGCGCCGGTCGGTCACGTCCTGCACGATGCCGGTGTAGCCGGCGCTCTGCCCGTGGTCGTTGAACTCGGGCTCGGCCTCGACGTGAATGATGCGCTGGCGCCCATCGAACAGCGTGACCGGCACGTCGGCGGCGAGCACCGACGCGTGCGTGAGCACCTCATGCAGCAGTGTCAGCAGACCGCGGCGCTCCTGCTCGGGCACCATGCGCAGCAGCGGGCGCAGGCTCAAGCCATCGCCCGGCCCGTGGCCGAACACGCGCAAGGCTTCGAGCGAAAGAATCAGCCCGCCTTCGTTGCGCCGCCAGTCGAAGCTGCCCATGCGCGCCAGGTCTTGCGCACGCGCGAGCTTCTGCTTGCTGCGCTCGAGCTCCTGGCGTGTGCGCGACGCACGCAGCAAATAGCGCAGGCGGCCGGCGAGCAGGCTCCATTGCGTGGACTTGACGAAGAAGTCGGTGGCGCCGGCCTGGTAGGCACGGGTGATCGATGCATCGTCGTCGAGGCCGGTGAGCATGAGCACCGGCAGCGTCTCGAAGCCGGGCAGGCTGCGCAGCTCGCTGCAGGTCTCGAAGCCGTCGAGCCCGGGCATCATCGCGTCGAGCACGATGACGTCGGGCGACCAGTCGGCCAGCAGGCGGATCGCTGCCTCGCCGCTGGCCACTTCGGTGACCGCGAAGCCGCGCTCGCGCAGCGCGATGGCGGTGAGCAGCAGGTTGACCTCGTCGTCGTCGACGAGCAGCACCTTGGGCTGTTCGAGGGAATCGTCGTCGGCGAAGGCTTGCGGGTTCATGCGTCGAGCATTTTTTTCAGTGCAGCGCGAACGCGTTCGACTTCAGCGTCCATGTCGTCCAGCATCGGTGGCAACTCGGCCGTCTGCTGCTGGCGCGCGGCTTTCTCGATCGCCGCGCACAGCTGCGACAGCTGCAGTGCACCAATGCTGGCCGAAGAGGATTTTAGGGTGTGGGACACATGGCGCACACCGCCTAGATCGTCACTCGCGCGGGCTTCGTCCATTTGAGGCAACAGTCGCTCCAGCGACGCGAGGAAGGTGCGCAGCACGCGCGCCAGCAATTGGCTCCGGCCGCCCGGGTCCAGCTCGCGCAGCCGGGCCAGCGCGTCGGCGTCGAGCACACCGCCGCCATCACCAAGCCCCGCATCGGCCTGCGGCGCGCTGCCCGGCTCGTCGGCGCGGTCGGCGGGCGAGGTCGCGGGCAGGCGGCGTTTGAGCATGGCGAGCAGTTGACTCTGGCGAAACGGTTTGGAGAGGTAGTCGTTGAAGCCCAGGCCGAGGAAACGTTCCTCGTCCCCGCCCAGCGCATTGGCGGTCACCGCGACGACCGGCGTGTCGGGCGGCGTGACGAAGCGGTAGCGGCCGCTGCTCCCACCACGGAACCAGCGCAAGGCCTCGGTCCCGTCCATGCCGGGCATCTGGATGTCCATCAGCACCAGGTCGAAGCGATCTTCGCACAGCGCGCGCAATCCCTCCAGTGCGCCCGATGCCACGCGCACTCGGCAGCCCATGGCGCGCAGCATTTGCGACATGACCTCCTGATTCACAGGGTTGTCCTCGATGACCAGCAGATGACGGCGCAGCTGCGGCATGCGCTCAGCCGGCCCGTGGTCGGCCGCGGCGGCAACGCCGGCGATCGCCTGCCGCAGCTCGGTGCGGCGCAGCGGTTTGGCGATGAAGCGGTCGAAGCCGGCGAGTTGCGCGGCGCGCACATCGTCGGGCGCGCACACCGACGACAGCAGGATCAGCTTCAGCGACGCATAGCGTGACGATCCGCGCAGCGCGCGCGCCAGCCCGAGGCCATCCAAGCGCGGCATGTGCATGTCCACCAGCGCGAGGTCGATGCGCGGGTCGACGCCGCTGCGTCCGTCGAGGATTTCCAGCGCCTGCAGCCCGTCCTCGGCCACCGTCACGTGCATGCCCCAGGCGCCCAGCATGTTCTCCAGCACCGTGCGGTTGGTCTCGTTGTCCTCGACGACGAGCACGCGCAGCGGCGGCAACGCCTGCGCATCGCAGAGCATGCTGCCGGGCGGCACTTGCGACGCGGGCAGTGGAACGGTGAAAGCGAACTGCGAGCCGATGCCGGGCGCGCTCGTGACCTCGATGCGCCCGCCCATCAGCTCGACCAGCTGCTTGGAGATCGCCAGGCCCAGGCCGGTGCCGCCATAGCGCCGCGACATCGCGCCATTGGCCTGCGTGAAGGCGCTGAAGAGCCGCGGCAGCACCTCGGGCGCGATGCCGATGCCTGTATCTCTGACGATGAAGCAGAGCCCCGCGTCTGCGATCTGCACATCGACCACCACCTCGCCGCTTTCCGTGAACTTGATCGCATTCGCCAGCAGGTTGGTCAGCACCTGGCGCAGGCGCAGCGGGTCCCCGACCACCACCTCGGGCAGGCCAGGCCCTTCGCGGAAGCTCAGCTCCAGGCGCTTCTCGTGCGCGCGAGCGCTCAAGAGCTCCAGCGTGTCCTCGACCACGCTGCGCAGCACGAAGTCGGTCGGTGCGAGCTCGAGCTTGCCGGCCTCGATCTTCGAGAAGTCGAGGATGTCGTTGATGATCTCCAGCAGCGACTCGCCCGAGCGGTACACCGCCTGCGCGAAGCGGCGCTGCTTGTCGGTGAGCGGCGTGCCCAGCAGCAGCTCGGTCATGCCGAGGATGCCGTTCATCGGCGTGCGGATCTCATGGCTCATGTTCGCCATGAACTGGCTCTTCGCGCGGCTCGCATTCTCGGCCGCGTCGCGCGCGCGCTGCAGCTCCTGCTCGCGCTCGCGTTCTTCGGTGACGTCGGTGATCAGGCCGTAGACGCGCGGCTCGGCGCCGGGCACCTCGCGCAGCCGCGTGCGCGAGCGCAGCCAGCGCAAGCCCCGCGTCGGATGATGGATGCGGAAGGTCGCATCGACCGCCTCGCCGCGCGCCTCGCGCTCGTAGCGGCCGTCGAACAGCGCGCGGTCATCGGCGTGCACGCGCTCGCGAAAGCACTGCGGGCTGCGCAGCACGTCGTCCTCATGCAGGCCCCAGGTGGCCAGCGTGCCGGGCGACAGGAAGTGGAAGCGGTCGCGCGCGACGGTGGTGACGAAGAGGTCGTCGCCCACCGCGTCGGCGAATTCCATCATGCGTGCCTGCGACTCGAACAGCGCGCGCTGCGCGTTCGACGCGGCCGTCACGTCGCGCGCAACGACCATCACGAGGCGCGGCTGGCCCGCATCATCGAACGCCGCCTGGTGGCGCAAATGCAGCACGCGCTGCGCGCTGCGGCCCTGCCACAGCATCTCGTGCTCCACCGGCGCGCGCTGCTCGATGGCCCGGCGCATCGCCGGCAGCACGTGCTGCGAGGCCTGCTCGCCGAAGGCCTCGGGCAGCGTGCGGCCGATCAGCGCTTCGGGCAGATGGAACTCCTGCGTCGCGTGGCGATTCACGCGCAGCAGGCGGTAGTCCCGCGCATCGACGACGATCACGCTGGCCGGCAGGTGATCAATGAGGTCGGCCGAGACCGGCTCGGCTCGCTCGGCACGCCAGTCGGTCGCGCGGCGGCGCCATACCAGCCGCGCCGGTGCGCGCCTCAAGCCGGCGGCGGCGGTGAGCAGGGAGCGCAGGGCTTGCATGGCGTGGGTGGTGGCTGTTCGTCCGCCGCGAACGAGCCGTCGCGGCTGGCACGCCGGGATTTCGGTAGCAAGCGGGGCGAACTTGAACCGGCAGCCCCCTGTTTGCGGTTCGTTTGCGTCATTCCGCCACGCATGCGCTCCTTACAATCTCTTGCATGCACTTGGCCCCTCGCCCGCACGCGCGGCACCGCTCGCTGCTCATAGCAGCCCTGGCCGCCGCGCTGCTGATCGTGATGGGCCTGGCCCTGTGGTCGTCGATGCCGACGACGGTCGAGGCGCCGGCCAAGGCCGGGGCCGCACCGGAGGCCAGCGGCTTCGTCGGCGCCCTGCTCTTCGCGGGCCTGCTGCTCATCGCGGCGGTGGCGCTGCTCGCCGTGTGGGCCGGCCGCGCCATCGAGCGCTCGCGCCACGGCGAGGCCCTGCGCGAGGCACGCGTGCAGGCGCAACTGCTGACCCAGCTGCTCGATGTGTGGCACTGGCAAACCGACGCCGAGCACCGGCTGACGCGGCTGCAGCCGCCGCGTGGCGCACCGGCCTCGGCCTGGGGCCAGCGCTCGGCGGCGCAGTTCCTGTGGGAGCGTTTCAGCGGTGGCGAGTTGCGCGAGCGGCTGCAGGCGCAAGCGCAGCTGGAGGACCTGCGCGTGCTGCGCAGTGAAGCCAGCGAGCAGCCCACGCGCTGGTCGCTGCGCGGCGCGCCGCGTTTCGATGCCCAGGGCCGCTTTGCCGGCTACGTGGGGACCGCACGCGCGCTGGACGACGAGGACGCGCAGCGCATCGACGGCCAGGGCCTGACCCTGTTGATGGCGCTGCTGCCGGGCCCGGTGTGGCTGCTGCAGCGCGACGCCTCCGATGCGAAGCAGTTGCGCGTGACACGCGGCAATGGCGCCGCCGCACGGCTGGCCGGGGTCGACGAGCCCGCGCTGCTGGCCGGCCTGCGCTGGGAGCAATTGCTGGCCGCGCTGCCCGAGGACCTGCGGCGCTGCGTGACGGAGCTGGCGCCCGGACGCACCGCACCGCAGGGCGCGTGGTCGGTGCATCTGCAGCCGATTGCCCATGATGGGGCCGACGGCGAGGCCGGCACCGAGGGCCTGCTGCTCGCGGTGCTGCGCGAATCCACCGGCGAGCCGGCGGCCCCGGCGCCGCCGTCGGACCATGAATCCTTCAGCTACACGGTGTCGCACGACCTGCGCGCGCCGATCCGCGTGGTCGAGGGCTTCACGCGCATCCTCAAGGAAGACTACGGCCGCGTGCTCGACCGCATCGGCAACGACCATCTCGACCGCGTGCTCGGCGCCGCGGCGCGCATGAACAACATGATCGACGCGCTGCTCGCGCTGGCGCAGCTGTCGGCGCAGCCGCTGGCGCATGAGCCGGTGAACCTGTCACAGCTGGCCGGCTTCGTCGTCGAGGACCTGCGTCGCCACTCGCCGGAGCGCCGCGTGCAGGTGCGCATCCAGCCGGAGATGATGGCGCGCGGTGACCCCACGCTGCTGCGCGTGGTGCTGGAAAACCTGCTGGGCAATGCGTGGAAGTACACGAGCAAGCACGCCGATGCGCAGATCGCGTTCGAGCGCGGCGCCTACGACGGCCGCCAGGTGTTCACGGTGCGCGACAACGGCGCCGGCTTCGAC
>VBDL01000739.1:0-1700 GCA_005884255.1 Betaproteobacteria bacterium
CAGGGTGCCGGCGCCGAAGGGCAGCTTGTGCGTCTGTGTGTCGCTGATGGTGCCGACACCGCCGGCGATCATGATCGGCTTGTGGTAGCCGCGCTGCACGCCGGCCACGCTCTGCTCATAGACGCGGAAGTAGCCACCGAGATTGGGGCGCCCGAACTCGTTGTTGAAGGCCGCGCCGCCGAGCGGGCCGTCGATCATGATCTGCAGCGGGCTGGCGATGTGCTCGGGCTTGCCGTATTGCACGCGCTCCCACGGCTCGCTCGTTCCCGGCAGGTTGAGGTTGCTCACCGAGAAGCCGGTCAAGCCTGCCTTCGGCTTCGCGCCGCGGCCGGTCGCGCCCTCGTCGCGGATCTCGCCGCCGGCGCCGGTGGAGGCGCCCGGATGCGGTGAGATCGCCGTCGGGTGGTTGTGCGTCTCCACCTTCATCAGTACGTGCGCGGTCTCGGCGCGCGCGGCGTACAGAAATGGGCCCCCAGGGCTCGACGAGTCGAGCCCGCCCCCCGAGGGGGTCGAGGCGCTAGGGGCGGCCCGTCGTGCCTCGAGCGCCCCACTGAAGCCTTCGGGCAGCCAGCGCTCGATCGGGCCGCCTTCCATCACCGCGGCGTTGTCGCTGTAGGCCACCACCGTGTGCTGCGGCGACAGCTTCTCGGTGTTGCGGATCATGCCGAACATCGACAGCGGCTGCGCCTGGCCATCGATGGTGAACGTCGCGTTGAAGATCTTGTGCCGGCAGTGCTCGCTGTTGGCCTGCGCGAACATCATGAGTTCCACATCGCTCGGGTTGCGCTTCAGCGTCGTGAAGGCATCGACCAAGTAGTCGATCTCGTCGTCCGACAGTGCCAGGCCGAAGTCCTTGTTCGCGGCGACCAGTGCGTTGCGCCCGGCGCCCAGCACATCGACATGCGCCAGCGGCTGGCCCGGCTGCTCGTCGAACAGATGCACCGCGGCCTCGCGCTCGAAGGCCACGCTCTCGGTCATGCGGTCGTGCAGCAGCGCCGCGCAGGCCTGGAGTTGCGCATCGCTCAGCGCCTTGGCTCCGCCGAGCAGGCCGCTCTTCAGGGTCAAGCGGAATTCGGTGACGCGCTCGACGCGGTGGATGCCCAGCCCGCAGTTGTGCGCGATGTCCGTGGCCTTGCTGGCCCAGGGCGACACGGTGCCCAGCCGCGGCATCACGACGACGAGCGCGCCGTCGCTGGCCCCGGCGTACGGGTCGCCGTAGCGCAGCAGCGCCGCCAGCTTGTCGTGCACGCTCGCATCGAGCGCGCTGTTGCTCCACACCCAGTGCACGTGCCGCGCCTGCACGCCGGTGACCTGCGGCGCGGCGGCCTGCAGCTTGGGCAAGAGGGCCTGCGCGCGGAAGACGGACAGGGCGTTACCACCCTCGAAGTGCATCAAATGCTTGGAGGCGGAAATCATGCGAGGGGGAGCAGGGGCAAGGCCGTGGAAACCCGCGATTTTACGGGGTCGGGACATAATCCTCCCATGACCATCTCCCTGAAGAGCGGCACCGACATCGACGGCATGCGCGTGGCCGGCCGCCTCGCGTCGGAAGTGCTGGACATGCTCACCTCGCACGTGAAGCCCGGCGTCACCACCGACGATCTCGACAAGCTGGCCTACGACCACATCGTGCACGTGCAGCAGGGCACGCCGGCGCCGCTGAACTACGCGCCGCCGGGCTACACGCCGTATCCGAAGTC
>VBDL01000739.1:1718-2996 GCA_005884255.1 Betaproteobacteria bacterium
CGAACGACCGGCCGCTGAAGAACGGCGACATCGTCAACATCGACGTCACCGTCATCAAGGACGGCTGGCACGGCGACACCAGCCGCATGTTCGTCGTCGGCGAGGGCTCGATCGCCGCCAAGCGCCTGTGCGCCCTCACCTACGAGGCCATGTGGAAGGGCATCGTCAAGGTCAAGCCCGGCGCGCGCCTGGGCGACATCGGCCACACGATCCAGGTGTTCGCCGAGAACAACGGCTTCTCGGTGGTGCGCGAGTTCTGCGGCCACGGCATCGGCCGCAAGTTCCATGAGGAGCCGCAGGTGCTGCACTATGGCCGCCCGGGCACGCTGGAGGAGCTGGTGCCGGGCATGATCTTCACGATCGAGCCGATGATCAACGCGGGCCGCCGCGAGATTCGCGAGCTGGGCGACGGCTGGACCATCGTCACGAAAGACCGCTCGCTGTCCGCGCAGTGGGAGCACACGGTGCTCGTCACCGAGACCGGCTACGAGGTTCTGACCCTCTCGGCCGGCAGCCCGCCCCCGCCGGCGTTTGTCCACGCGTAATGGACTGCCCCAAGCTCACTTCGTTCGCTGCCCCCGAGGGGCGCTCAGCCCCCTTGGGGCGGCCCGGCGAGGGCTGAGTCATGTCCGCAGTAGTCCAGGAAGCGCCGACGCGCTCGCTCAGCGCATTGCGCTCGCAGTTCAAGGACGGCAAGGCCGCACTGCTCGAGCACTTCCGCGCGTCTCGCCCGAGCGCACCGGCGGCGACCAAGCTGACGCGGGCTCTCACCAAGCACGTCGACGCGACGCTGGCCGATCTGTGGCTGCACACCGCGATGCCGCCCGGCGCCGCGCTGGTCGCCGTGGGCGGCTACGGCCGCGGCGAGCTGTTCCCCTATTCCGACGTCGACGTGCTGGTGCTGCTGCCGCCCGACGGCCACGGTAACGACGCGCTGCGCTCGTCGGTCGAAGGCTTCATCACCGCCTGCTGGGACATCGGCCTGGAGATCGGCTCGTCGGTGCGCACCATCGACGAGTGCATCGCCGAGAGCCAGCGCGACGTCACCGTGCAGACCGCGCTGCTCGAATCGCGCTTCCTCTGCGGCTCGCGCCGCGTGTTCCGCACCTTCCGCCACGCCAACAGCGAGGCGATGGACCCGAAGGCCTTTCTGCGCGCGAAGACGCTGGAGATGCGCCAACGCCACGTGAAGTACGAGGACACGCCCTACTCGCTGGAGCCCAACTGCAAGGAAAGCCCGGGCGGCCTGCGCGACCTGCAAGTGGTGATCTGGGTCGC
>VBDL01000740.1 GCA_005884255.1 Betaproteobacteria bacterium
GCCGACCCGCTGAAGACGCCGGCGCACATCGCCCCGGTGTGGTACTTCACGCCGTTCTATTCGATGCTGCGTGCGACCACCGATGTGATGGTCGATGTGCTGTGCGTGATCACCGGCGTTGGCGCGCTGCTGGCCGTGTGGCGCGGCGGTTTCGCCGCCAAGGGCAAGGTCATCACCGTGGTGGCCGCGGTGATCGCCATCGCGCTGCTGAAGACCTTCGACGCCAAGTTCTGGGGCGTGGTGGTGATGGGCGGCGCGGTGATCATCCTCTTCTTCCTGCCCTGGCTCGATCAGAGCCCGGCGAAGTCGATCCGCTATCGCCCGAGCTGGCACAAGTCGGTCTACGGCGTCTTCGTGTTCTTCTTCCTGATCCTCGGCTACCTGGGCATCCAGCCGCCTTCGGCCTTCGGCACGCTCGTTGCGCAAGTGGGCACGCTGTTCTACTTCGGCTTCTTCCTGCTGATGCCGTGGTGGAGCCGCCTCGGCACCTTCAAGCCGGTGCCCGACCGCGTGACCTTCGCTGCCCACTGATTGCAGAAGAGATCGACCAACATGAAAAAGATCCTCCTCACGCTGCTGCTCTGGGCCGGTCTGGCCTCGGGCGTGGCGGCCTCCGAAGGTGGCATCGAATGGGACAAGTTCCCCACCGACAAGGCCACCGACGTCGCCGCACTGCAGAACGGCGCCAAGCTGTTCATCAACTACTGCCTGAACTGCCACAGCGCGGCCTTCATGCGCTACAACCGGCTGCGCGACATCGGCCTGTCGGAAGAGCAGATCAAGCAGAACCTGCTGTTCAGCGCCGAGAAGGTCGGCGAGAACATGAAGGTGGCGCTCGACAACAAGCAGGCCAAGGAATGGTTCGGCGCCGCGCCGCCCGATCTGTCGGTGATCGCGCGCTCGCGCGCGGTGGACGGCAAGGGCAGCGGCGTGGACTACCTCTACACCTACCTGCGCAGCTACTACCGCGACGACACCAAGGCCACCGGCTGGAACAATCTCGCCTTCCCGAGCGTGGCGATGCCGCACGTGCTGTGGGAGCTGCAGGGCCAGCGCGCCGCCAAGTTCGAAGAGGTCAAGGATCCGCACGACGAATCCAAGACCACGCACCGCTTCGCCGGCTTCGAGCAGCTGACGCCGGGCAAGATGAACGCGGTCGAGTACGACAACGCGGTCGGTGACCTGGTGGCCTATCTGCAGTGGATGGGCGAGCCGGTGCGCCACCAGCGCGTGCGCCTGGGCGTGTGGGTGCTGATCTTCCTTGGCATCTTCACCGTCATCGCGTGGCGCCTGAACGCCGCCTACTGGAAAGACATCAAGTAAGACTGCAGCGGCCCGGCCGGCCTGACGCTGAAGGCCGGGTCCAAGCGCGCAGTGGGACCCTTCCCGGGCTCACTGCGCTTCGTGTTTTGAGCCTTCGCGCCTTTTGACTGGGAGCCCACCGCCATGATGGTGCTTTACTCCGGAACCACCGACCCTTACTCGCACCGCTGCCGCTTCGTACTCTTCGAGAAGGGCATGGATTTCGAGATCCGCGACGTCGACCTGTTCGCCAAGCCGGAAGACATCGCGCTGATGAACCCGTACAACGAGGTGCCGATCCTCGTCGAGCGCGATCTCATCCTGTACGAGTCGAACATCATCAACGAGTACATCGACGAGCGCTTCCCGCACCCGCAGCTGATGCCGGGCGACCCGGTGGCGCGTGCGCGCGTGCGGCTGTTCCTCTTCAACTTCGAGAAGGAACTGTTCACCAACGTGAACATCCTCGAAGGCCGCGGCATCAAGCCCAACGACAAGCAGTTGGAGAAGGCGCGCGCGCAGATCAGGGACCGGCTGACGCAGCTCGCGCCGATCTTCCTGAAGAACAAGTACATGCTGGGCGACGACTTCTCGATGCTCGACGTGGCCATTGCGCCGCTGCTGTGGCGCCTGGACTACTATGGCATCGACCTGTCGAAGAACGCGTTGCCGCTGCTGAAGTACGCCGAGCGCATCTTCTCGCGCCCGGCCTACATCGAGGCGCTGACGCCATCCGAGAAGGTGATGCGCAAGTAAGTGAAGCGTATGGTCGACCGACTCGCTCCTACGAGCCCGGCGCCGGGCCGCCCCAAGCCGGGCGAGACCCCCGCGGGGGGCCGGCGTCGGTACCCCGACGCCGGGGGGCAGTCATGACCACTCCGGCCGCACCCGAGGCACAAGGTACGAGCACGCGCCCGTACCTGATCCGCGCGCTGCACGACTGGTGCACCGACAACGGCTTCACGCCCTATGTCGCGGTGTACGTCGACGCCAGCGTGCAGGTGCCGATGGAGTACGTGAAGAACAACGAGATCGTGCTCAACGTCGGCTTCGAGGCCACCTCCGGCCTGAAGCTGGGCAACGAGTACATCGAGTTCAAGGCGCGCTTCGGCGGCAGCGCGCGCGACATCGCGGTGCCGGTGGATCACGTCGTGGCCATCTATGCGCGCGAGAACGGGCAGGGCATGGCCTTCCCGGTGCCCACCGAACCGGCCGCGCCGGTGGCCGCGCCCGTGGCGGCCGACAGCCGCCCACCGACGCCGTTGCGCGGGCTGCGCCTGGCCGAGCCGAAGGATCCGGCGCACGACGAGACGCCGGCGCAACCGCCGCCCCCGGAGCCACCCGAACCGCCGAGCGGCCGCCGCCCATCGCTCAAGCGCATCAAGTAGCGCAGAATTCGTCCGCACCCGCCGGCTTAGCTCAGTTGGTAGAGCACCCGCCTTGTAAGCGGAAGGTCATCCGTTCGAGTCGGATAGCCGGCACCAAGGCCGCGGGCACGCGATAATCGCGTCCGCAGGGGTCGTCGAAAGGCGGCAGCCTGCGAGGCATCGGCGCCAAGCCGACGCAATATCGGGAGAGACCGACCGCGGCCCTGCGCAGCGGTTGGCGCCGAAGGAGCAACCACCCCGGAAACTCTCAGGCCAACGGACCGGTATCGCGCTTGAAACTCTGAAGAGCAGCCGGTGGCATCGTCGCCCGGCGCACCGAAGGAGCAAGCGTGGGGTCGCTCGAAGCGGCGGCCCTTCGTGAATCTCTCAGGTTCCGAACAGAGGGGGTGTCCTGCACACGGGCGTGTGCGGACCCACCCCCTCGACGGTCCGGAGCCTGAAGAGTCATGACATCAATCGCTGTTATCGGTGGCGGCATCACCGGCGTCACCACCGCGTACGCGCTGGCCAAGCGCGGCTGCGCCGTCACCCTGTTCGAGAAGCATCGCTACGCCGCGATGGAGACATCGTTCGCCAACGGCGGACAGCTGTCGGCCTCGAACGCCGAGGTCTGGATGCACTGGACCACGATCCTCAAGGGCCTGAAATGGATGCTGAAGAGCGACGCGCCGCTGCTCGTCAACCCGAAGCCGAGCTGGCACAAGCTCTCATGGTTCGCCGAGTTCATCGCCAGCATTCCGCATTACCGCCGCAACACGGTGGAGACCGCGCGCATGGCCATCGCGGCGCGCGAGCACCTGTTTGCGTGGGCCGAGGCGGAAGGCATCGACTTCGACCTGCGCAGGCAGGGCATCCTGCACATCTATCGCGACAAGGCAAGCTTCGATCACGCGGGCCGCGTGACGCAGCTGCTCGCGCAAGGTAGGCTGCGGCGCCGCGCCGTGACGCCGACAGAAATGCGCACCATCGAG
>VBDL01000051.1 GCA_005884255.1 Betaproteobacteria bacterium
GCGCCTGCGCCACGGCCCAGTCGATGTAGCGCCGGTCCTGCGGCGAGGGCTGGTCCACGATGTAGGTGCGGTACACCGGCATGCACGCCGCCACTTCGGCCAGCGCCTCGCGCAGCGCGTTGAACGTGTAGTCGCGCGTGCGCCGGTGGGCGCGCGCGACGCGCAGCAGCTCGCCGGCCAGCACCGTCAGCTCCGAGGCGAGCGAGCTGCGCTGGATGGCGCGCTTGCCGTCGTGCGCGAGTTCGTCGAAGTCCTGCGCCTGGCCGCTGAAGCCGCGCCAGATGCGGTCCATGCGCGCGCGTGCGGCGCCATCGACGAGCACCCCGTTGGCCACGTTGGCGAAGCGATAGCCGGTGGTGCCGTGCAGCGCCCAGCGCTGCGGCACGTCCTCGTGCGCCGCGGCGATCTTCTCGGCCACCACGTACAGCGGCCGCGGCGGGCGGCCGTGGGCCTCCTGCGCGGGTAGCACCACGCCGGCGCGGTGCGCATAGCCTCGCTGCAGACGCTCGAAGTACTGCGCCGGGTCGAGCAGCCCGTCCGGGTGGTCGATGCGCAGCCCGTCCACGGCCTGCGCGGCGGCCAGCTCCAGCGCGAAGCCGTGCGTCGCCTCGAACACCGCCGGCTCCTCGACGCGCAGCGCGGCCAGCTCGTTGATGTCGAAGAAGCGGCGGTAGTTGATCTCGTCGCTCGCCACGCGCCAGTAGGCGAGCCGGTAGGCCTGCGCTTCGTGAAGTGCTTCCAGCCCATCGGCATCCTGCGCCTCCAGTTCCGCCTGCAGCGCGCCGCGGGCGGCATCGTCCGCATGCAGCAGCGCGGCCAGCTTCGACTTGAGCGCTTCCTTGTCGTGCGCGCGCTGCAGCCGCGCTTGCAGCACTTCCACATCGCGAGCCGGCAGACGCTCGAAGCCCTCAGCCAAGGACTGCAGGGCGGCGCTCAGCCCTGGCCCCGAGCGCTGCGCCGCGCTGTGCAGAAGCGGCGCGAGGCTGCGCGGGTCGAGCGGGAAGCGGTGCTCCTCGTAGTGCAGCTCGATCGCGCCGCGAGCCGCATCCAGGCGCAGCTGCAGCCGGCCGTCTTCCAGCACACGGCCGAAATGCTCACCCAGCACGGGCAGCAGCACCTTGCCCTCGAGCGCGCGATCCACCGGCTGCCAGTCGATGTCGAAGTAGCGCGCGTACAGCGAGGCCGGGCCGTTCTCCAGCACGTCCATCCACCAGGCGTTGTCGCTGCCGATGCCCATGTGGTTGGGTACCAGGTCCAGCAGCAGCCCGAGGCCCTGCGCGCGCGCCGCGGCGCGGAAGCGCTCGAAGCCTGCGCGGCCGCCCAGCTCGGGGTTGATCTCGTCGTGCGCGACGACGTCGTAGCCGTGCAGGCTGCCCGGTCGCGCACGCGTGAGCGGCGAGCAGTACACGTGGCTCACGCCCAGCCGCTGCAGGTAGGGCAGCACCTGCAGCGCATCGTCGAAGCCGAAGCCCGCGTGGAACTGCAGGCGGTACGTCGCACGCGGCACCGTCGCCTCGGCACGCGGCTGCGCCGACGCGTGCAGCGGCGCATGCGGGCGCAGTTGCGCGAGGCGGGTGCTCAGCGCTTGCACGCGCGCGTCGGCCGCCAGCGCCGGCAGCGCGAGCGGCAGCTTGCGCCGCCAGTTGGGATGCTCGTCCACCGTGCCGGGCAGGTTGGGCTGGTCGAGCACGCCGAGCGCGTCCTCCAGCTGCATCACCATCACGCGCGAGGGCGCCATGGCGACGTAGGCGTGCACGGCCTCGACCAGCTCCTGCGTCAGCGGCGCCTCGGCCGCGGCCTGCGCGCCCTCAGCCAACAGGCCGGCGCGCTGCAGCGCCTCCAACAGGCGCTCGCGATCCTGCGCGCGCGCGGCCTGTTGCTGCGCGAGCTGTGCCGGGCTCGTGTAGAGCCCGAGGCGCGCGCGCACCTGCAGGTCGTGACCGCTCCACCAGCCGGCCAGCGTGGGCAGGTCGTGCGTGCTCACGGCCACCAGCGCCTCGTGCGGGTAGGCCTGCGGGGGCTTGAACGCGCCGTCCTCGCCGCGCTCGAAGTACAGCAGCCGGTACGAGAGCAGCTCGTTGCGCGCCAGTGCAGCGCGCATCTCGTCGTCACCATGCAGCGGTTGCGCTCGCTCTCCAGCGTGACGATGGCCATCAGCTCGGGCAGCGGATAGCGCACGTAGGCCCCTTCGCGCGCGTCGTGGCCGCCGGGCACCCAGTACAGGCGCATGAGCCCCATCACGTGGTCGATGCGCAAGGCCCCCGCGTGGCGCATGCACGCGCGCAGCGTGTCGATGAAGAACCTGCAGCGCTCTTCGGCCAGCCGGTCGGGCCGCAGCGGCGGCAGGCCCCAGTCCTGGCCGTTCGGGTTGAACTCGTCGGGCGGTGCGCCGACGGAGGCGCCGCGCGCGTAGAGCGCGTCGTGCGCCCAGGCATCGGAGCCGGCGCGGTCGACCGACACCGCGAGGTCCAGGTACAGGCCCACGGCCACGCCGCGCTCGCGGCAGCGGCGCGCGATGGCGCCCAGCTGCAGGTCGGCCTGCCATTGCAGGTACTCGAAGTATTCGATGCGCTCAGCGTGCTCGGCCTGGAAGCGCTGCACGGCCGGCGCCTGCGCATCGCGATACTCGGGCGGCCACACCGGCCAGCCCCACACCGCGGAATCCGCGCCATGAAAGCGCGCCTGCAGGGCCTCGAAGCTGGCGTGCCAGCGCAGCGCGGGGCCGCGCTCGGCCTGGAAGGTGCGGAAGGCGCGGCCGCGCGCGCTGGCCGTGTGCAGATGGCGCTCGCGAAAGTGCGCGTACAGCCGCTCCAGCACCTCGAACTTCGCCGCCGCCACGCCCGCGTAGTCCACCTGCTCGGCCGCGCGCAGCCGTGCCAGCCGTTGCTGGAAGGCGGCCTCGCGCACCCGGCGCTGCTCCGGCTCGCACTCGCGGAAGTCCTCGAGCGCCTCGACATCCAGGTACAGCACGTTCAGCTGCGAGCGCGACGACGGGCTGTACGGGCTCGCATGCGCCGGGTTGTGCGGGAACAGCGCGTGCAGCGGGTTCAGCCCGACGATGCCCGCGCCGCGCTCGGCGAAGGTCTCGACGAGCACGGATAGGTCACCGAAGTCGCCCATGCCCCAGTTGCGCTCGGAGCGCAACGCGTACAGCTGCACCGCCGGCCCCCACACGCGCCCGTCGCCGTGCAGCGAGTCCGGCCGGTAGCAATGCGGCGGCGCCGCCACGAGCAGTGCCTCGCAGGAGGCGCCGTCGAGCCCCTCGGGGTGCAGCGCGAAGCGGTGGTAGCCCGCGGGCAGCGGCCGCTCGATGGCCAGGCGCAGAGCGCGCATGGCGCGGCCGGCCACGCTGGCCTGCGCCAGCTCGTCGCACGCCGCGGCCTCGGTCTCGCCGGTGTGCTGCGCGCCGCCTTCCTCGTGCAAGGTCCAGCGCAGCCACGACAGCGCGGCGGGCACGCGCACGATGAGCTCGAAGCGCGGTGCCTCGGCGGCCAGCGCGACGACCGGCGGCATGGCCACGCGCCAGTCGTCGGCCTCGGCCTGCGCGAGCGAGGGCGCATCGGGCGACTCGACGCCGAACTCGCCGAGCACGGCGCGCAGGCCCGCCTCGGGCACCTCGTGGCGCTGGCCCCAGATGTCGTCGTAGGCGCAAGCGATGCCGACGCGCTCGCACCAGCGCAGCAGCGCCTCGTCAGGCATGCGGTGGCTCCAGGCCCACGTGCACGCCGTCGCCCAGCAAGCGCGTCTCGTCGGCGCGCAACGCGAACACGGTCTGGCCGTCGCGGACGAGCGGCGCGGTCGTCGCGCCGAAGTTGGCCGCGAGCGACCAGGTCGAGCCATCGCCCAGCGTCCACCGGACGTCCAGCACGTCGCCGTCCACACGCCAGCGGCCGCCGTGCCGCATCGCGGCCAGGCGGGGCACCAGCCATTGGCTGCGCAGCGCCAGCAGCCCGCCGATCAGCACCAGGCGCTCGGCGTGCGGCGACTGCGTGCGCTCATCCCAGCGCAGCGTGCAGACGTGCAGCGTGGCCTCGGCATTGGGGTCGGGAATGCGCTCGCGCTTCGCCGCGTCGGCGAACGCGGCGAAGCGCTTGAACTCGTCGCGCCGCCCGCGCGCCACGGACGCCGCCAGCTCGGGGCCGAAATCGCAAAAGTACAGGAAGGGCGTGGCGGCCGCGAACTCCTCGCCCATGAACAGCAACGGCACCTGCGGCGACAGCAGCAGGCAGGCGTACAGCGCCTGCAGCCGCGGCGCGAGAGCGAGCGCATCCAACCGCTCGCCGAGCGCGCGGTTGCCGACCTGGTCGTGGTTCTGCAGGAAGGCGATGAACGCACAGCCGGGCAGCTGCGCGCTCGGCTCGCCGCGCGGCGCACCGCGCAACGCCGAGCGCTCGCCCTGGTAGGCAAAGCCTTCGGCGAGCGCGCGCGCGAAGTGCACGAGCGGCGCGTCGGCATAGTCGGCGTAGTAGCCGTCGCGCTCGCCGCTGGCCAGCACATGCGCCGCGTGGTGCCAATCGTCGTTCCACTGCGCGGTCGCGCACACGGGCTGCAGCGCGGCGTCGCGCTCGAGAAAGCGGGCGATGTTGGCGTCGTTCTCCAGCACCAGGTGCACATGGCGCTGCCGCCCCGGCCCCGCACGCAGCGCCTGCGCGATCTCGCCGCAGATGTGCTGCGGCGAGCGGTCATCGATGGCGTGCACGGCGTCCAGGCGCAGGCCGTCCATGCCGAACTCCTCGACCCAGTACAGCGCGTTGTGCACGAAGAAGTCGCGCACCGTGCGGCTGTGCGGGCCGTCGAAGGCGATCGCCGCGCCCCAGGGCGTGCGGCGCGCGGTGTCGAAGAACTCGCCGGCGTAGGCGTGCAGGTAGTTGCCCTCGGGTCCGAAGTGGTTGTAGACCACGTCCAGCAGCACCATCAGCTTGAGGCCGTGCGCGGCTTCGACCAGGCGCTTCAAGTCCTCGGGCGTGCCGTACGACGCGTCGGGGGCGAAGGGCAGCACACCGTCGTAGCCCCAGCCGCGCCGGCCCGGGAAGTCGGCCAGGGGCATCAGCTCGATGGCCGTCACGCCGAGCGCCGCCAGCTCGGGCAGGCGCTCGAGCGCCGCGGCGAAGCTGCCCGCCTCGGTGAACGTGCCGACATGCAGCTCGTAGACGACCGCCTCGTGCCAAGGCCGGCCGCGCCAGCCGGCGTCGCGCCAGTCGTGGGCCGCGGGGTCGACGACGACGCTCGCGCCATGCACGTCGTCGGGGTTGCTGCGCGAGGCCGGGTCAGGCACGGCCAGGCCGCCGGGCAGCACGAAGCTGTAGCGCGTGCCGTCGCGTGCGTCGGGCACCACGCGCTCATGCCAGCCGCCGCCGGCACGCTGCAAGGTCAGCTCGCCAGCGCCACCGCGGCGGCGCCCGGCGCCCACAGCCGGAAGCGCACGCCGCCGCCGTCGAGCACGGCCGCGCCGAAAGGCATTGCGTGTACGCGCTTCATCCTATGGCCATCGGCCGCGTCAGCACGACCAGCGAGCGAGCGCGCAACGTCAGGGCTTCACCCGCGCGCACGCGCCGCGCCGTCGGCTCGCCCATCGCCTCGAAGGTGTCGATCACCGGTTCCCAGTCCTCGCCGAGCAGCGCCGGCACGGTGAAAGGCAGGTCCTCGGCCGCCGCGTTGAACAGGACGAGGAAGTCATCGTCGTCGATCGGCCGGCCATGGCGGCCCACGTCATCGATCGCCGCGCCGGCCAGGTAGATGCCCAGGCAGCGCGCATGCTCATGCTCCCATTCCTCGGGCGTCATCTCCTGGCCGTCGGGGCGGATCCACAGCACGTCCTTCAGGCGCCCGCCGAACAGCGGGCGGCCGTCGAAGAAATCGCGCCGGCGCAGGCTGGGGTGCGCGCGGCGCAGCTGCAGCAGCCGCTGCACGAAGGCGAGCAGCGCCGCGCGCTCGGGCGTCAGCGTCCAGTCGACCCAGCTGGTCTCGTTGTCCTGGCAGTAGGCATTGTTGTTGCCGCCCTGCGTGCGGCCGATCTCGTCGCCGGCCAGCAGCATCGGCACGCCCAGCGACAGCAGCAGCGTCGCGAGAAGGTTTCGCTTCTGGCGCTCGCGCAACGCGACGATCGCCGGGTCGTCGCTCGGGCCCTCGGCGCCGCAGTTCCACGAGCGGTTGTCGTCATGCCCGTCGCGGTTGTCCTCGCCGTTGGCCTCGTTGTGCTTGCGCTCGTACGAGACGAGGTCGTGCAGCGTGAAGCCGTCGTGCGCGGTGATGAAGTTGATGCTGGCGTGCGGCTTCTTGCCCGAGCGCCCGTACACGTCCGACGAGCCGGTCAGGCGGCGCGCGAACTCGCCGATCAGCCCGCCGTCGCCCTTCCAGTACGAGCGCACGTTCCACTCGGTCCACAGCACCGGGAAGTTGCCCACCTGGTAGCCGCCCGGCCCGACGTCCCACGGCTCGGCGATCAGCTTGACCTGCGACAGCACCGGGTCCTGGTGGATGATGTCGAAGAACGAGCTCAGCCGGTTCACCTCGAACAGCTCGCGGGCCAGGGTCGAGGCGAGGTCGAAGCGGAAGCCATCGACGTGCATCTCCTCGACCCAGTAGCGCAGCGAGTCCATCACCATCTGCAGCACGCGCGGGCTCTCCAGGTTGACGGTGTTGCCGCAGCCGGTGAAGTCGGCGTAGCCGCGGCGGTCTTCGCCCAGCATGTAGTACGACGCGTTGTCGAGGCCGCGCAGCGACAGCGTGGGGCCCCACTGGTTGCCTTCGCACGTGTGGTTGTAGACCACGTCCAGCAGCACCTCGAGGCCCGCGCGGTGCAGCGTCTTGACCATGGTCTTGAACTCCTCGACCTGCTGCGACGCGCAGTAGCGCATCTCGGGCGCGAAGAAGCCCAGCGTGTTGTAGCCCCAGTAGTTCTGCAGGCCCTTGTCGGCGAGGTGGCGGTCGGTGATGGCCGCGTGGACCGGCATCAGCTCGAGCGAGGTGACGCCCAGGCGCTTGAAGTGGCCGATGATGGGTGCGCTCGCCAGCGCCGCATAGGTGCCGCGCAGCGCCTCGGGCACCTGCGGGTGGCGCATCGTGAAGCCGCGCACGTGCAGCTCGTAGATCACCATGTCGGTCCACGGGATCACCGGCCGCCGGTCGTCGCCCCAGGTGAACGCCGGCTCCAGCACGCGGCACTTGGGCACGAAGGCCGCGCTGTCGCGCCGGTCGAGCGACAGGTCGTCCTTGCGGTGACCGACGGTGTAGCCGTACAGCGCATCGTTCCACAGCAGGCGGCCGACGAAGTCCCTCGCATACGGGTCGATCAGCAGCTTGTGCGGGTTGAAGCGCTGGCCCTCCTCGGGCTTGTAGGGGCCGCGCACGTAGTAGCCATAGGCCAGCCCCGGGCGCGCCTCGGGCAGGTAGGCGTGCCAGACATGCTCGGTGCGCTCGCGCAGCACGATGCGCTGGCGCTCGCGCCGGCCGCTCGCGTCGAAGATCGCCAGTTCCACGCCCTCGGCGTGCTCGGAGAAGACCGCGAAGTTCACGCCCTCGCCATCCCAGGTGGCGCCCAGCGGGTAGGGGAGCCCCGGCCAGGCGGTGCTGATCGGTGCCTCCCGGCTCATGGTTTATCGCGGCGCGAGTCGCTCGGCCACCACTCCTCCAACCGCGCCGCGGCCCAGTCCCTGGCGCCCAGGCCGAAGGCCAGCGCGAGGGCGAATACCACACCGGCCAGCAGGATGAGGAAGGTCGTGCGCACCAGCGTGCCGCCGACCTCGAGCTGGTCCGCCGCGAGGATCAGCACGAAGGTGAGCACCGCGTAGCGCGCGATGCGGCCCAGCGGCTTGGCATCGGAAATGCCCGCGCCCACGCAGTAGCCGGTCACCGCGTGGCCGACGAAGCGCGCGAAGTAGGTGCCGAAGATGACGACCAGCAGCGCCAGCAGCAGGCGCGGCACGAACAGCATCGCGCGGCCCAGCAGCTCGGTGACGTAGGCCAGCCCCAGGCTGTTGAAGGCGACGATCAGTGCGGCGAGGATCACCGCCCAGTAGATGACCACGCCGAGCACCGCGACGCCGTCGGTCTGCATGCCGCCGCGCTGCAGGAAGCCGTCCAACCCCGAGCGCTGGGTGACGATGTGCAGATTGATCGCGCGCAGGCCCTTGACGATCGCGAAGCGCGCCGCCTTCGCCAGCAGGAAGCCGGCGATCAGCACCACCAGCGCGACGCCCAGGCGCGGCAGGAACTCCGCGATCTGGTGGAGGAAGGCTCGCAGCGGGTCCATCAGCACGTCAACGCGTTCCATCGGGGACTCCCATCGGCGAGGCGGCCAGCAGGTCCAGCAGCCCCTGCACGGGAATGCCGACCCAGTCGGGCCGATTGTTCAACTCGTAGCGCAGCTCGTACAGCGCCTTGTCCAGCTCGTACAGGCCGAGCAGACCGGTGCCGGGCAGCAGCGCCTCGTCGTACAAGCCCGCGCCCGCGGCCGCGGCCGCCGCGTCGTAGCCGCGCAGGAAGGCCTCGCGCGCCTGCGCCTGCCAGCGCGCGGCCGGCGGCGCCAGCACGCTCGCGTCGTCCGCGGCGCGCGCGGCGCTGCGCAGCGCCGCCTGCGCGGCGTAGCTGAACGAGCGCAGCATGCCCGCCACGTCGCGCAGCGGCGAGCGCTTGGCGCGGCGCTCGGCCAAGGTGCGCCCGGGCTCACCCTCGAAGTCGATGATGACGAAGTCGTTCTTCGCCAGCAGCACCTGGCCGAGGTGGTAGTCGCCGTGCAGGCGCGTCTTCAGTCCCTGCGCCGGCGCGCTGCCGCGCTCGATGAGCGTGCGCAGCGCCTCGCGCGCGCTCAGCACCGCCTGCGCGGCGTTGTGCAGCTCGCTCGGCAGCTGCGGCAGGCGCTGCTGCAGCAGCGCGAGCGTGTCGTCGAGCTCCTGCTCGAGGCGGCGCGCGTCCGCGGCCACGTCGCCTGCGCCCAGCGGTTCGGGGTCGAACGCCGCATCGTCGCTGCGCAAAGCGAACGCGAGGTGCATCTCCGCCGTGCGCCGGCCCAGCGTGCCGATCAGCGCCAGGTAGCCGCCGTGCGTGCCGGGCGCCTCGGGCTCGGGCTTCGCACGCCACAGCTCCAGGTAGCGCTGAAGGTAGTCGACCGAGTAGCCCCACCCGTCGGCCTGGTGCTCGACATAGCCCTGCACGAGCGCCAGCGTTGTGGGCGTGCCGTCGGCGTCGCGGTACTCGAGCACGCCGGCCAGCGGCGCGCACTGCGCGAAGCGCGCCACCTCGGTCAGGTGGCGCCCCAGCTCCACCTCCGGTGTGATGCCCGCACGCACGCAGCGGTAGGCCTTGACGAGCAACCGCTCGCCGACCGTCACGACGGTGTTGCTGCTGTAGGGGCTCGGGCGCGTGATCGGCTGCGACGCCAGATCCTCGCCGGCCAGCGCGGCGAACGACGCGGTTGGGAGGAAGTGCAGCGAGCCGAGCGCGGTCTTCAGCTCGTTGCCCGCCGCGAAGGCCTCCAGCAGCGCGCGGCAGAACGGCTCGTCGGCGAAGGCGTCGCCCATCACCCCGAGCTGCGCCTGCTGCCGCACGCGGGCGATCGCGCTGGGCGCGATCTGTCGTGCACGCTCCTCGTCGCGCTCCTCCCACGCGAGCGCGAACGGCACGAAGTAGTTCGCCGAGGCCGCGCCGACGCGGACCTCGACGAGCGGCAGCAGCCAGCTGTCGTCGCCGCGCTCCCACACGACGCTGTCGATCAGCGTGGCGCGCTCGATCGCGCTGCCCTTGGCGGCGTACCAGCGCTGCGTCTCGATGTAGCGCGGCAGCATGTCGGTCTCGAAGCGCTCGCGCGTGCGCACGGCCAGGCCGATGCGCCACGGCACCACGCGGTCGCGGAAGAGGCTGGACCAGCCGTCGAACAGCACCAGCACCGGCCGGTCCTCGGCGGGGCGCAGCTCGGTGTGCCAGCTTGGCACCGGCACGTCGGTGGCGAGGCGGAACCAGTAGAAGCCGTGCGCGGCGATCGTCAGCAGGTAGGGCAGCTCGCCGATGGGCGGGAACGCGGTGCGCCCGAGCAGCTCCACCGGCACGCGCCCCTGGTAGCGCGCCAGGTCCAGCTCCACCGGCTGCGCCGAGCGCGCGACGTTGGCCACGCACAGGATCACGTCATCGCCGTACTCGCGCAGGTAGGCCAGCACCTTGCGGTTGCCCGGCTTGAGCAAGCTCAGCGTGCCGCGGCCGAAGGCCTGGCTGCTGCTGCGCACCAGCAGCAGCCGGCGCATCCAGTGCAGCAGCGACGACGGATCGCGCAGCTGCGACTCGACGTTGACCGCCTGGTAGCCGTAGATCGCGTCCATGATCGGCTGCAGGTACAGCCGCTGCGGGTCGGCGCGGCTGAAGCCGGCGTTGCGATCCGGGCTCCACTGCATCGGCGTGCGCACGCCATTGCGGTCGCCGATGAACACGTTGTCGCCCATGCCCAGCTCGTCGCCGTAGTAGATGATGGGCGAGCCCGGCATCGACAGCAGCAGGCTGTTCATCAGCTTGATGCGGTCCATGTCGTTGTCCAGCAGCGTCGCGAGCCGCCGGCGGATGCCCAGGTTGACGCGCGCCTGCTGGTCGGCCGCGTAGATGCTGTACATGTAGTCGCGTTCCTTGCTGGTCACCATCTCGAGCGTCAGCTCGTCGTGGTTGCGCAGGAAGATCGCCCACTGGCAGGTGGGCGGGATCTCCGGCGTCTGCTCCAGGATCTCGACCAGCGGGAAGCGGTCTTCCTGCGCGATGGCCATGTACATGCGCGGCATCAGCGGGAAGTGGTAGGCGGCGTGGCACTCGTCGCCGTCGCCGAAGTACTCGCGCACGTCCTCCGGCCACTGGTTGGCCTCGGCGAGCAGGAAGCGGTTGGAGTAGTTCGCGTCGATGGCCGCGCGCAGCTGCCGGATGATGGCGTGCGTCTCGGGCAGGTTCTCGTTGCTCGTGCCCTCGCGCTCGACCAGGTAGGGGATCGCATCGAGCCGGAAGCCGTCCACCCCCATGTCGAGCCAGAAGCGCATCACGCGGAACACCGCCTCCAGCACCTGCGGGTTGTCGAAGTTCAGGTCCGGCTGGTGGCTGAAGAAGCGATGCCAGAAGTAGGCCCGCGCGAGCGGGTCCCAGGTCCAGTTGGAGGCCTCGGTGTCGGTGAAGATGATGCGCGTGCCGCGGTACTTCTCGTCGGTGTCGCTCCACACGTAGAACTCGCGCTCGGGCGAGCCGGGCGGCGCGCGCCGCGCGCGCTGGAACCACGGGTGCTGGTCCGAGGTGTGGTTGATCACCAGCTCGGTGATGACGCGCAGGTCGCGCCGGTGCGCTTCGTCGAGCATCAGGCGAAAGTCGTCCAGCGTGCCGTGCTGGGGGTGCACGTTCTCGTACTCGCCGATGTCGTAGCCGTCGTCCCTCAGTGGCGACGGATAGAACGGCATCAGCCACAGCGTGTTGACGCCCAGGTCCTTCACGTAGTCCAGCTTCGCGGCGACGCCCTTGAAGTCGCCCATGCCGTCGTCGTTGGAGTCGAAGAAGGCCTTGACGTTGAGCTGGTAGATGACCGCGTCCTTGTACCAGAGCGACGCATCGCCCGCCTCGCGCGCGGCGAGTTCCTGCGTCTCCTCGGGCAGCGGGATGCGGCGCGCCTCCATGTCCCCTCAACCTTCAAAGGCTTCGTAGTCGCGCTCGCTGCGCAGGTGCTGCTGCACTGCGAAAACATGCGCCGGCGAGTGCTGCGGGTCCAGCTGCACGAAGTTGGGCCCGTTGCGCCAGGTGAAGCGCTGGCCGCTGAGCAGGTCGTGCACCGTGTACTCGGTGTCCGGCGCGATGCCCAGCGCCTGCAGGTGCACGTCCACCACGCCCGACTGAGTCTGGTGCGGGTCGAGGTTCACCACGATGAGGAGGGTGTTGGCGCCGTCGGCGCTGCGCTTGGAATAGGCGATCAGGCGCTCGTTGTCCACCGGCATGAAGCGCAGCGAGCGGTTGTCGTGCAGGGCCGGGTTGTCGCGCCGGATGCGGTTGACCCGGGCGATCAGGTAGCGCAGCGACTCGGGCCGCTCGATGTCCCAGTGGCGCAGCTGGTACTTCTCGGAGTCCAGGTATTCCTCGCCGCCGGCGCGCAGCGGGCGGTTGTCCATCAGCTCGTAGGCCGGGCCGTACAGGCCGTAGTTGGCGCTCAGCGTGGCGGCCAGCACCAGACGCGCGGCGAACACCGCGCGCTCGGCATGGTGCAGGTGCTCGTTGAGGATGTCCGGCGTGTTGGGCCACGCATTGGGGCGGAAGTAGTGCGCGCCGGGCCCGTGCGCCAGCTCGCTGAAGTATTCGGTCAGCTCCTGCTTGGTGTTGCGCCAGGTGAAGTAGGTGTAGGACTGCGAGAAGCCCAGCTTGGCCAGCCGGTGCATCACCTTCGGCCGCGTGAAGGCCTCGGCGAGGAACAGCACGTCCGGGTGCTCGCGCTGGATCGCCGCGATGCACCACTCCCAGAACGGGAAGGCCTTGGTGTGCGGGTTGTCGACGCGGAAGATCTTCACGCCCTCGCCGATCCAGTGGTCGAAGATGCTCTTGAGCTCCAGCCACAGCGCACGCCAGTCGTCGCACTCGAAGTTGAACGGGTAGATGTCCTGGTACTTCTTCGGCGGGTTCTCGGCGTACTGCACGCTGCCGTCGGGCCGCCAGCGGAACCACTGCGGATGCTGCTGGACGTAGGGGTGGTCGGGCGCGCATTGCAGCGCGATGTCCAGCGCGACGTCCAGGCCGAACTCCTGCGCCTTGGCGCAGAGCCGGCGGAAGTCCTCCGGCGTGCCCAACGCCGGAAGGATGCTCTTGTGCCCGCCCTCGGCCGCGCCGATCGCCCACGGGCTGCCCACGTCGTCGGGGCGCGCGACCAGGGCGTTGTTGGGGCCCTTGCGCCGCTCTCGCCCGATCGGATGGATGGGCGGGAAGTACAGCACGTCGAACCCCATCTCGGCCACGTAGGGCAGACGCGCCTGGACGTCGGCGAAGCGGCCGTGGCGGCCGGGCTCGGGCGAGGCCGAGCGCGGGAACATCTCGTACCAGCTCGAGAAGCGCGCCTTCAGGCGATCGGCGAAGAGCGGCCGCTCGGGGTGGCTCGCGGCCCAGCGCCGATCGGGATAGCGCGCTGCGATCTCGCTGAACACACCGTCCAGCGCCAGCGCCTTCAGCGTCTCGGCGCGCGCCGTAGCCGCCTCGTTGCGCAGGCGCTCGGCCCAGGCGGCCAGCGCACGCCGGTCTTCGCCGGCTGCGCGGGCGGCTGCCGCGTCGATCAGCTCGGCGCCCACGCGTGCGGCCACGCGGATGTCTTCCGCATCGACGCGGCGCGCCAGGTCGTGCTGCCAGGAACACAACGCGTCGACCCAGGCGGTGACGCCGAACAGGTAGCGCCCGGGCGCCGGGAACACGACGTGCGCGTGCCATTCGTCGTTCGCGTCCAGCACCATCTCGACCTCGCCCGACGGCGCCTGGCCGTCGGCGCGCCAGTGCAGCCGCGCGCGCAGCTGATCATGGCCGTCGGTGAAGACGTGCGCGCAAAGGTCGGTCGCCTCGCCGGCGATGCACTTGCCGGCGAAGCGGCCGCCGTCGACCGACGGCACGAGCTGGTCGATGACCACGCGCACGCGGCCGTCCTCGGGCGGCGCGACGGCCGCCACGCCGGCGCCGGCCGGCGGCATGAGAGGAAAAGGGGCGTCAGCCATGGCTTTCATGCCGCAGGATCACGGTGGCCAGCGGCGGCAAGGTGAGTCGGATCGAGTGCAGCCGGCCGTGCGCCGGCAGCGGCGCCGACTCCACGCCGCCCTGGTTGCCCCAGCCGGAGCCGCCGTAGTCCTCGGCATCGGTGTTGAGCACCTCGCGCCAGAGGCCGCGCGCCGGCACGCCCAGCAGGTAGTGCTCGCGCGGCACCGGCGTGAAGTTGCAGGCCACCAGCAGCGGCGCCGCGCCGGCCGCCGCGGGCTTGCGCAGGAACGCGATCACGCTGCGCTCGGCATCGTGGCCTTCGATCCATTCGAAGCCGTCCCAGACGAAGTCGCGCTCGTGCAGCGCCGGCTCGGCACGCAGCAGGCGGTTCAGGTCGGCCACCAGCCGCTGCACGCCGGCATGCGGCTCCCGCGCGGCCGCGGCCCAATCGAGCTCGCCCTCGTGCGTCCACTCGGCGCGCTGGCCGAACTCGCCGCCCATGAACAGCAGCTTCTTGCCGGGGTGCGTCCACATGAAGCCGTACAGCGCGCGCAGGTTGGCGAACTTCTGCCACTCGTCGCCCGGCATCTTGCCGATCAGCGAGCCCTTGCCGTAGACGACCTCGTCGTGCGACAGCGGCAGCACGAAGTTCTCGCTGAAGGCGTAGACCAGCGAGAAGGTCAGCCGGCCCAGGTGGTACTTGCGGTGCACCGGCTCGTCTTGCATGAACGCGAGCGTGTCGTGCATCCAGCCCATGTTCCACTTCATGCCGAAGCCGAGGCCCCCCATGGTCGTCGGCCGCGACACCATCGGCCAGGCGGTCGATTCCTCGGCGATCGTCAGCGTGTCCGGGTGCGCGCGGTACACCGCTTCGTTGAGCCGGCGCAGGAAGGCGATGGCCTCCAGGTTCTCGTGGCCGCCGTGTG
>VBDL01000735.1 GCA_005884255.1 Betaproteobacteria bacterium
CAGGCGTTCCAGTGCCGGGTGGAGCTCTTGCGGATGGGGCGTGGCCAGCGCCTGCGCCGTCTCCACGCGCATCACGGCCAGCGGTGTTCGCAGTTGGTGGGCCGCATCGGACACGAACGCCCGCTGCGCCGCGGCCGCGCTTCGAAGCCGCGCGAGCAGGCGGTTCAGCGCGTGCACGAAGCTGACCACCTCGCGAGGCACGCCGCGCGCATCGATCGACGCCAGCCGCTGCGGCGTCAAGGACTCCACCTCGGCCGCCGCGCGGCCCAATGGCCGCATGGCGCGGTTCACCGCCAGCATGGCGAGCACCGCCAGCGGCAGCGCGAGCGCGATCGCTCCCACCAGCGCCGCCAGCAGCGCGGCCCGCTCGGCCGCGGCTCGCTTGCCCAGCGTCTCGGCCACCA
The DNA here is from genome assembly GCA_005884255.1 of Betaproteobacteria bacterium. GTDB lineage: Bacteria > Pseudomonadota > Gammaproteobacteria > Burkholderiales > Burkholderiaceae_C > VBDL01. Next base: position 405 of record VBDL01000735.1, read on the forward strand.
CGATCGCGCACACCTGGCTCGGCGGCTCACCGCACCGCAGGCCGTGCGCCGCGGCGCGGACGGGCTTGCCGTCGAGCGTCGCCTCGAAGAAGCGCCACTGGCCGGCTTGCACGCTCGGCGCCAGTCGCAGCAAAGAGGCGTTGCCGCCCAGCAGGCGTCCGCCGCCATCGCCGACGGCGAACACGGTCTCGTCGACGAGATCGGCGCGCAGCGCGCGGGCCGTCTGTTCGCTCAGCGGCAAGGTGACGCGGCCGTCGTGGACCTCGACGATCTGGGCCAGTGCCACGGCGGTGTCGGTCAGCGCGCGGTCCAGCGCGTCCAGCGCCGGGCTCAACGCGAGCCCGTAGATCAGCGCGGCGGTCAGTGGAATGAGAACGACGAGTGGCAGCAGCAGCCACACGAGGAGCGCGCGCCGCAGGCTCGGCTGCCGTTCGCGGGCGATGCTCATGCCGGCGCGGCGAGCTCGAGCAGGTAGCCCAGCCCGCGCACGGTCCGCAGCCGCACGCCGCCGGGCTCGATCTTTGCGCGCAGCCGCGAAATCAGCAGCTCGAGGGCGTTGTCGGAGGTCGCCGCGTCCCACCCCGGCACCAGCGCGGTGAGCTGGTCGCGTGCCACGATCTGGCCGGTCTTGATCATCAGGTACTGAAGCACGATGCACTCCCGTGCCGACAGGCGGATCGGCTGCTCGTCGATGGTCGCGCGACGCGCGCCGGCGTCGTAGCGCAGCGCCGAGAGGACCAGCGTCTCGCTGCGACGCAGCTCGTGCCGGCGCACCAGCGCGCGCAGCCGGGCCAGCAACTCGCTGAGCGCGAACGGCTTGACGAGGTAGTCGTCGGCGCCGCCCTCGAGCCCGAGCACGCGGTCGTCGACGCCGTCGCGCGCCGTCAGCATCAGCACCGGCAGGTAGGAGCCCTGCTCACGCACGCGCCGCAGGGTTTCAATGCCGTCGATGCCGGGCAGCCCGATGTCGAGCACCAGCGCGTCGTAGTCATCCTTCAGCAGCGACGCGGGCACCGGTTCGCCGCGCGCGCTGACATCGGCGCGCCAGCCCCGCGCCCGCATCGCGGCGGCGATCGACTCGGCAAGGGGCGAATCGTCTTCGACCAGGAGGATGTGCATGCGTCAGATCACGAGAGGCCGGACGCATCCAGCGCCCGCTGGGCCGCGCTCGCGGCACATGTGAATGCCTCCGTGCTCCACACCGAAGTGCCGGTCCGAGTGCAGCGCGCTGGTGGTGATGTCTTGTTCGCTCATGAGGGTGCTCTGAAGCGCTGTCGGCCTCGCTTCAGAATACCAGTCCGAGCCGCGGCACGACCGGCAGTCACTGCATGGGAGACGACCCCTTC
>VBDL01000755.1:0-1725 GCA_005884255.1 Betaproteobacteria bacterium
AGCGTCTACATCAACCTCGCCGCCAGCTCCGGGCCGCTGGAGCCCTATCTCGCCGGCAGCCTGCACGGCGCGGTGGCGCAGGCCTCAAGCATGCTCGATCGCCTGAAGCGCGTCGGCCGTTCGCGCGTGAAGAAGATCGCCGGCAAGGCGAGCGCCACGTCGATCGAGATCGGCGGCGAGCTGGAGCTGCAGGAGCCGGCACCCGGCGGCCTGGCCGGCGCCATCGGCGAGCTCGTCGCGCTGCAGCGCCCGGTGCTGCTGATGCTCGACGAGGTGCACAAGCTCGGCGGCGCGGCGGCCAACGACCTGGCGTGGAGCCTGCGCTCGCTGCTCGATACGCAGCGCAAGACGATCAAGGTGGTGGCCACCAGCTCGTCGGCCGCGTCGTACGAGGTGCTCGTCACCGGCGAGAAGCGGGCCTTCAACCGCTGGTTCACGCGCGTGCCGCTCACCCCGCTCGGCCCGGACTTCATCGCTCACCTGGCCGACACCACGAAGCGTCACTTCCCCAAGCACGCGATCACGCAGGTGGAGTTGGCCGAGGCCTTCAAGGCCCTGGGCGACAGCCCGAAGTTCATCCGCGATTACCTCAACGCGCGCATCCTCAACCCCACCGTGCCGCATGCGCCGGCGCTGCAGGGCGCGGCGGTCGAGGCGGCGAAGGACAGCGGCTTCGAAGACGCGTTCGTGCGCCTCACGCCGCTGCAGAAGATCGTGCTGGTGGCCATCGCGTCGGGGCAGAAGGAGCTGTTCAGCGCCGATGCGCTGAAGGCTTCGGGCAGCGTGTTGAAGAGCGAACCCGTCGCCAAGGGCGTGATGCAAAAGGCTGTGCGCGCGCTGGCCGACCAGGGCTGGGTGATCCGCCAGGACCGTGGTGACTATGTGCTCACCGATTCGCTGTTCGAGCAGTGGCTTTCGCAGCAGGTGCGTGCCGGCGCCCTGCCCTCGCCCGGTACAGCGCGTCCACAGTGATGTCGCGCACCTCGAGCTTGCTTTGTTCGATGTGCGCCTTCAGCAACCGCTGCGCTTCGTCGGCGCGCCGCTGCGTGATGGCGCGCAGGATCTTTGCGTGCTCCTGGTAGGTGGCGTCGACGCGTGCCGGCTTGGTGAAATCGAGCCGCCGCACGATGCGGATGCGATCGGTGATCTCCTGGTGCACGCGCAGCATCTCGCGGTTGCCGCTGGCGCGCACCAGCTGGCCATGGAAGGCCTCGTCGAGCTGGCGCACGCGGTCGCCCTCGCTCTCGCGTTCGGCCACCGGCACCAGCCACTGAGCGTTCAGCTCGGCGAGCAGCGGCCGCTGCTCGGCCTCGCACAGCGCCCGCGCCGCATGGCATTCGATCAGCACGCGCAAGTCGTAAAGCTCGTCGAAGGTGTCGAAGTCCAGCGGCGCCACCTGCCAGCCGAGCTTAGGGAACACCTGCACGAAGCCTTCCTGCTGCAAGCGCTGCAAAGCCTGGCGCAGCGGCGTGCGGCTCACCGCGATGCGCTCGGCCAGCTCGGCCTCGGAGAAGCGGTCGCCCGGCATCAGCTCGAAATCGAAGATCAGTTGGCGCGTCGCCTCGTAGGCCTGCTCGGCGAGCGAAGCGGGGGACGGAGCGCCGAAGGCGCTACGGGAGTGGTTCATTCCGTGGAGTCTATGAGACTGACGTGCGCCGCGACGATCTTCCAGCCCACGCCGGCAATGCGCACCCAGGTCTGGCTCTGCAGGCCGAGATTGTGCGT
>VBDL01000755.1:1739-3037 GCA_005884255.1 Betaproteobacteria bacterium
GGAACTGAGTCTGCACCACCGCGAAGTCGCGGCCGAAGCTGCTGATGCGCAACTCGTGCAGCGTGCGCGTGAAGTCCGGCGCCGGCACCGTGGTGCGGTAGTCGGCAATCGACTGCGCGCCATGCTGCCAGTCGGCAAAGCCATAGCGCGTGGCGGCCTCGTGATCCCAGAAGAAGCGGCCGAGCGCGGCCGCGTCGTTGCGCATCAGCGCGGCTTCGTAGACCTCGAACATCGCGCGCAGCTCGCGCTGCACCTCGGGCAGGTTCACCTCGGCATCGTGGATCATTGCGCCCCCAGGTAGGCGCGCCAGCCGCCGTGTGTGCTGATGTCCGGCGCGTCGCGCAAGGCCCAGGGCTCGCAGATGAAGCCCTTGACCCATTCGCCGCTGACCAGCTCGATCGAACCCAGCCCCAGCGGCGGCGGGATCAGCGCGAGAAAGGAGCCGAGCTCGGCCTGCGGCATGTCGTAGACCTCGACCTCGATCGCGCTGCCGCCCCCATCCACGCGCGCCAGGCCCGGCTTGGGCGGCTGCGTGCCGGGCAGCGCATGCAGGCGATAGCGCGGCGCGGTGCGCGTGCGCTCGCGCAGCGTGCAGCGGCGCTCGACGAGCTGCCCGTGCAGCGGTAGCCCTTCGAGATGCGCGCCGACTACCGCCAGCGGCAAGGTCGGCTCGGCGGCGATGCGGCTCGTGAGCGTGAACTCGTCGTCGCTCGCATCGCCCAGATGCGCACCCAGCGGCAGCCGCCGCTGCGCCTGCCAATGCGCGCCGAGTTCAGCCAGCGCGGCATCGCTGCCGCCAGGGGCGATAAAGGTCACGCCGAACGGCAGCCCGCGTTCGGTGAAGCCTGCCGGAAGCGCGAGCGCCGCCCAGCCGAGCAGGTTGACGAAGTTGGTGTAGCGGCCGAGCTCGCTGTTGCGCGCGATGGGCTCGGCAGCCACCGCAGCGCGCGTCGGGCAGGCGGGCGCTGTGGGCAGCATCAGCACGTCGACCTCGCGCCAGATCGCGGCGGCCTCGCGCGCCAGCTCGCGCAGGCGGTACTGCGCGCGAAAGGCCGCGGCCGCGTCGTGCGCGCGCGCCGCCTCGACGACGCGCTTGACCACCGCATCCACCGCCTCCGGCCGCGCTTCGAGCAGCGGCTGCATCACTGCGTAGCGCTCGGCGACCCAGGGCCCGTCGTAGAGCAGGCGCGCCACCTCGTACAGCACCGAGAGGTCGATGCGCCTCACCGGCCCGGTGAGTGCCTGCGCGCCGCGCAGCGCCTGCGGCCACGACGACGCATAGCCCTCGTCACCGGGCC
>VBDL01000756.1 GCA_005884255.1 Betaproteobacteria bacterium
CGTGATCGGCGCGATGCTGTGCGCGCGCGAGGCCGTCAAGCGCATGAGCACGCGCCACCAGGGCCGCGGCGGGGCCATCGTCAACCTCGGCAGCGCGGCGTCGCGCCTGGGCTCGCCGGCGCAGTACGTCGACTATGCGGCGAGCAAGGGCGCGATCGATGTGTTCACCATCGGCCTCGCGCGCGAGGTGGCCGCCGAGGGCGTGCGCGTCAACGCCGTGCGGCCCGGCGTCATCGACACCGACATCCACGCCAGTGGCGGGCAGCCCGAGCGCGCCCGTGAACTGGCGTCGAGCATCCCGATGCAGCGTGCCGGCAGCGCCGAGGAGATCGCCGAAGCGATCGTGTGGCTGCTGTCCGACGCAGCGAGCTACACCACCGGCGCACTGCTCGATGTGAGCGGCGGTCGCTGATGTGAACCACCCCTACGGCCTTCGGCCGCCCCTCAAGGGGCGACACCAGCGGACCGGCGGAGCCGGATCCGCGGTGTCCGCTTGGGGGCCGAAGCGTCATTTCCTCTCCACGACCACCGGCACCAGTTGCAAGGCGGCGCGAATGCGCTCGGCCGCGCCGGTGGCTTCGTCGCGCGTGCGATAGGGACCGGCCTGCAGTCGATGCATGCTGCGGTCCTCGAACACCGCCAGCGGCAGTCCATCGAGCTCGCGCAGCACGCGCTCGCGGAACGCGAGGGCGCCGTCGCGTTGGCGGAAGGCGCCGAGCTGCACCCAGAAGCCGGGCGCGGCCTGCGCGATCGGTGGGCTGCGCAGCGTGTCCGGCGCGCTCGCGCTGCCCTCAGCACCGACGGCGGCCACCGGCACCACCGGCGCCGTCACCTCGACATTGGGCATCGATGACGCGGGAGCACGCTGCGCCAGCGCGCTGCCATCGCGCCGCCAGGCACCGCTGCGGATGTCGTCGAAGGTGATGCGCTCCAGCTCCACCGGCGCGATGCCGCGCAGCAGCTCGAGCTTCAGCGCCGCGGCATAGCTCAGGTCGACGATGCGCCCGTCATGGAATGGCCCGCGGTCGTTGACGCGAACGATCACTTCGCGCCCGTTCGCCGGGTTGCGTACGCGCGCATAGCTGGGGATGGGCAGCGTCGGATGCGCCGCGGTCATCGCATGCATGTCGTAGGTCTCGCCGCTGGCGGTCGGTCGGCCGTGGAACTTGCGGCCATACCAGGACGCGAGCCCGCGCTCGCGGAATGGCGCATCGCCGGTCATCGGCGTATAGCGCTTGCCCAGTGCTTCATAGGGCCTGTTGGGCCCGCCGCTGCGCACGGCCTCGATGCGGGGTTCAGCATCGGGCAACTGCGCGAGGTTCGGCGGCACTTGCGCACTCACACCGTCGCGCTCGTCGCTGGGCTTGCTCGCGGGCGGTGTGCCAGCGCAACCAGCGAGCAGCAGCGCAAGCATCGCTGCAATGCACAAAAAAGGGCGGTCGATCAGCATCGCGTGATCATCGCCGATGCGTCTCGCTTGCCTTCGGTGCGGACATGCAGCGGTCTGGTGCATTTGTCTTTGAAGGTTGCGCGGCCGGCGCCTAAACTCCGTTTTCCCGGCCTGCGAGACAACAGGCATCAGCGCACTTCAAACGGACAAGGGAGCCCCTATGACCGTCGCCGCGTACACGGGAAGTATCGAACCGCCCACCCCGCATGCGGGCCCGGCGGCAATGAAGACGCAACGCGTCATTCGCCGACCCGATGGGTCGCATCTCACGCCGCGCCACGATCCCGAGCAAGCCGTGCCCAGCGGTTTCGCCTGGGGCTTCGGCGTGGGCGCGGGGCCAGCACAGGCGGCGCTCGCCATCCTCACCGATTGCACCGGTGACGATGGGCTGGCGTTGAAACTGTGCAAGGCCTTCAAATGGGGTGTGATCTCGCAACTGCCGGTCGACGAGGGCTGGGCGCTCACGGTGGACGAAGTGCGCCGCTGGGTGCTGCATCACGAGCCGATGGCCAGCACGCTGGTGCCGTGGGCGCGGCACGATGCGAGCGGCGACGGCGCCGTCGATCTGCAGTAACGCCAGACACACTCGGTTGCCTGCAGCAGCATGCCGTGAGGCTTCGGCAGGCACTCTTGCGCCGAGGTCCGATGAAGAAGAAGCTTGCCTTGCTTGTGGTGGCCATCGGCGCGGCCGGCTCCGCGCTCGCCACCGACGTCGGCGTGTCGATCAGCGTGGTGCAGCCTGGGGTGTACGGCCGCGTCGACATCGGCGCCGCGCCACCGCCGCCGGTGGTGTATGCCGAGCCGGTGATCATTGCGCAGCCGGCGGTCGTGCGCTATCAACAGCCGGTGTACCTGTACGTGCCGGTGGTGCAGCAGCAGCACTGGGCGCAGTACTGCGGGCACTACGGCGCCTGCTCGCGGCCGGTGTACTTCGTGCAGGAGACCTGGGTCAAGGAGCGTTGGGAGCATGACCGCGGCCGCCACCGCGGCCATGGTCACGGTCACGGTCACGAGAAGGATTAACTCAATGGCTTGAGGCCGGCGAACAGCGTCGGCAGCAACTCGCTGACCGTCGGGTGGATGTACATGCAGCGCTGGATCACCGTGTAGGGCGCGTCGGCGGCCATCGCGGTGAGCAGCAGCTGCACCACCTCGTCGGCCTCGATGCCGAGCAGGCTCGCGCCGAGGATGCGCTTCGTCTGCGCATCGACGATCACCTTCATGAAGCCGTCGGTCTCGCCGCGCTCGCGCGCCCGCGCCACGCGCGCCATCGGCAGCGTGGCCATCACCGCGGGCCGGCCGCTTTTGCGGGCCTCGGTCTCGCTGACGCCGACGCGTGCCAGCGGCGGGTCGATGTACATCGCATAGGCGGGGATGCGCTGGCTCACGCGACGCTGCTCGCCGTCGAGCAGGTTGGCGACGACGATCTCGCCGTCGTTGTATGAGGTGTGCGTGAAGGCGCCGCGGCCATTGGTGTCGCCCAGCGCCCAGATGCCGTCGACATTGGTGCGCAGCTCGTCGTCGACGAGGATGTTGCCGCGCTGATCCACCGCGATGCCGGCTTTGTCCAGCGCCAGGCTGTCGGTGTTCGGCCGGCGGCCCACGGCCAGCAGCAAGTGGCTGCCCTCGATCTCGCGCGGCACGCCGCCCACGCTCACCGAGACATGCACACCGTGGCCGTCCTCCGCGCGCGACACCGCGCCGTCGCGCACGCCGAGCTCGAACACGATGCCCTCGCGCTCCAGCAGCGCCTGCACCTCGCGCGTCACGTCTTCGTCTTCACGCGCGATCAGGCGGTCGGCGTATTCGAGCACCGTCACCTTGGCGCCGAAGCGGCGATACATCTGCGCGAACTCCAGGCCGATGTAGCTGCCGCCGACCACGACCAGGTGCTCCGGCAGCTCGTCGAGATCCATCATCGACACGTTCGTCAGGTAGGGCAGCTCGTTCAGGCCCGGCCAGTCCGGCACCACCGGCCGGCCACCGGTGTTGATGAAGATCTTCGGCGCTTCGAGCACCCGCTGGCCCACCTGCAGCGCATGCGGCGCGACGAAGCGCGCGTCGCCCCAGATCAGCTCGAGATTGGGCGTGCTGGCGAACCATTTCTGCAGCCCGCTCACCGATTGCGCCACCACGGCGTCCTTGCGCGCCTTCACTGCCTTTATGTCGACACCGATGTCGCCGCCGATGCGCACACCGTAGTTGCCGGCATGGTGCGCCGTCCACGCGGCGCGCGCGCTGGCCACCAGCGTCTTGGTCGGCGTGCAGCCGTCGTTGACGCAGGTGCCGCCGAGGTGCGCGCGCTCGATCAGTGCGGTCTTCAGGCCTGAGCCGGCCAGCCGTGTCGCAACCGTGGGGCCGGC
>VBDL01000052.1 GCA_005884255.1 Betaproteobacteria bacterium
GTACAGCAGCAGGTCGAGCGGCCCCTCGAAGGCTTCGAGGAAGATCTCCAGCGCGTCGGGCGGGATGTACAGGTCCTGCGGCAGCGCGAACAGCGGCTCGCCATACAGGCGCGCGACGGCGACGTTATCGACCACGCCGGGGCTGTCGGCCACCTCGGCGGGCGGCTCGATCGGAGGCTCAGGCGCCGGTGGCGGCACCAGGTGGAGGTCGCTCACGGGGAAACCGGCAGGTCAGGGCGTCGTCTTCGTGCCGTAGACGTAAGGCTGCTGCGGCACGCCCGCCTGCTTGTAGGCCGCCAGTGCCTCGCGGTCCAGCGGTTTGTCCCAGAGCAGCGCACGGCCCGCGCGCTGCTCGGCTTCGAGCGTCGGCTTCTTGGCCCGCAGCTCGTCGATGAGCTGGGTGACGTCGGACTTGTAGGGCTTCCAGAACAGCGGCATGGCAGGCGGTCGGCAGAGGGAACGCGCCATTTTAGCGAGTCGCCGCCGCGCCGGGCCGCCCCAAGCAAGGCGACACCCTCTGGGAGGGTGGTCGCGGTACCCCCGCGGCCGGGTGTCGTCATCAGCGGGGTTCGATGATCTGGACGATTTGTCCGGAGGCGGTGAAGGTGTTCGGCTCCCCCAGCCACCACTTCGCCAATTCGTCAAGCAGCTCGGTGCCCACCCGCTGCGCCGGGAACTCGACGATCAGCGATTCCAGGCGATCGAAATTGGTGGTGGTGAACTGCAGCTTGCCCTGCTCGTGGTCGGGCACGGCGCGCGCGCCGACGCGCACATCGGCATCGAACTCGAAGCGCGACGCACGGAACTTGCCGGTAACGTCGTCGCGCAGCATGTCCACCGGTGCCACGATGCCGGCTTGCTGGATGCGCGTGGCCACGCGCTCGGCTTCCGGAGGGAAGTCCTTGGTGATTTCCATGCGCCGGCCGCCGCGCACCCAGCAGGTGATGACCGCGTGGTCGTAGAGCTCGAGGTCGCGCATGCGCTTGCGCCGCGAATCGATGCGGAAATCCTCGAAGTGCAGGCGCTCGAGCATGCCGTCGAGCGTGTTGGCGGTGTCGAACACCCAGCGCCCGCGCGCCGGCGGCCGGATCACGTTGAGGTCGCGCGCCAGCTCCAGCCAGTACTGGAACACCGTCTTGCAGGCCGCATCGGTGAGCATGGCGTTGCGCTCGAAGGCGGCCTCGTCGATGCGCTGCTGCTTCTGCAGCGCCTGCGCCTGCTTCTTCAGATCGTCGAGGAATCCCATGGTGTGCAGGATAGCGCGGGGCGCAAAATCCTCGAGACCATGTTTGAGGTGGAGCTGAAGTTTCAGGTGCCCGAAGGCGCGCTGCCGGGTGTGCGCAGGGCGCTGATGCGCGGGCGTACGCAGCGCCAGCGCCTGCAGGCTCACTACCACGACACCGCCGATCGCGCGCTCGCGCGCGCCGGCATGGCCCTGCGCCTGCGCAAGGAGGGGCGCGCCTGGGTGCAGACGCTGAAGGCCGCCGGCACCCACCCGCTGCAGCGCCTGGAGCACAACGTGCGCGTCGCCGCCGGCCCCGCCGGGCAGGCGCCCGCGCTGGACGTGCAGCGCCACGCCGGCTCGCCGGCCGGCGAGGCCTTGCTGGCGCTGCTGCGCGAGGCCGGCGACCCGCCGCTGCAGCTGCGCTACCGCAGCGACATCCGCCGCACGCGGCGCGAGCTGCGCAGCGCGGGCGCTCGCATCGAGCTGGCGCTGGACGAAGGCGAGCTGGCGGCCGGTGAGCGCCGCCTGCCGGTGTGCGAGCTCGAGCTTGAGCTGCTCAGCGGCGGCCTGCCCGCGCTGCTCGCCGTGGCCGCGCGCTGGGCGGCACAGCACGGGCTGTGGCTGGATGTGCGCAGCAAGGCCGAGCGTGGCGACCGCCTGGCCGAGGGCCGCGAGCGCGGCGAGCCCGTGAAGTCACGCGCCCCCGAATTGGCGCGCAGCACGCCTCCGGCGCAGGCGTCGCGCGCCATGCTGCACGCCGGGCTGCAGCAGGTGCTGGCCAATGCCGCCGAGGTGGCCGGCGGCGACTACGAGACCGAGCACGTGCACCAGTTGCGCGTCGGGCTGCGGCGGCTGCGCACGGCGCTGCGCCTGTTCGGCGACGTGGCTGCGGACGTCGATGCGGGCTGGGAGTCTCGGCTGGCCGAGCCCTTTCGTCGCCTCGGCGCCGCACGCGATCGCGACGCGCTCGCTGCCAGCCTGTTGCCCCAGCTGCAGGCTGACGGGGCGCCCGCATTGACCTTGCCGGCGCAAGCCGGCGACGATGCGGCGGCCCTGGTGCGCGAGCCCGGCTTCGCAGCGCTGCTGCTGGAGCTGCTCGGCTTCGTGGCCGCGGACGCGCCGCCGCCCGAGTCGCCGGGCGCGCTGGACAAGCTGGCCGCCAAGCGCCTGCAGCGCCTGCATGAGCAACTGGCCGACGATGCGCCGCACTTTTGCGATCTGCCCGACCCGCTGCGCCACCGCGCGCGCAAGCGCGTGAAGCGCCTGCGCTACGGCCTCGAGTTCGTGGCCCCGCTGCTGCGCGGCAAGGCGCTGGCGCGCTACCTCGATGCGCTGGGCGACGCGCAGGATGCGCTGGGCGCCTACAACGACCTGGTGGTCGCGCACGCGCTGTTCGAGCGCAGTGTGGCCGAGCAGCCGCAGGCCTGGTTCGCGCTCGGCTGGATCGCCGCGAAGCGCCCGCGCGTGGCGCGCGACTGCGAGCGCGCGCTGAAGGCGCTGGCGAAGGCGCCGCGCCCCTGGAAAGGCTAGCCGCTGCCGCGCCGGGCCGCCCCAAGCAAAGCGGCACCCTCTCGGAGGGTGGTCGCGGTACGCCGCGACCGGGTGCTCTCTAGAACACCGCTTCGCTGATCGTCGGCACGATGTTGTCGCTGCCGATCAGCGCCTCGAAGCCCGAGCGCTGCATCAGCGACAGCGGCTGCTCGTTGACGTTGGCGAACACCAGCCCGATGCCCTGGCGCTGCAGCGTGCGGTGCAGCTGCTGCAGCGCGTCGAGGCCCGAGTTGTCCAGTGAAATGAGGCGGTGCATCTCGAGCACCACGGCGCGCGTGCCCGGTGGCAGCTGTGCCGGCAGCGCCTCGATCTTGCCCACCGCGCCGAAGAACAGCGAGCCGTAGAGTTCGAACACCTGCACGCCCGGCGGCATGTCGTGCTCGGTGTGCGGGTGCACGCTGAACAAGGTGCCCATGCGGTAGATGAAGAAGAGGCAGGCCAGCACCAGGCCCACCTGCACGGCCACCGTGAGGTCGAAGATCACCGTCATCAGGAAGGTGCCGACAAGGATGATGCGGTGTTCCAGGCCACGAAGAGCAGGATGCCGGCCAGCGCGGCCAGTGGCACGTTGGCCGCCAGCGGCGCCGCCGCAAGCACCACGATGAGCACGGTCAGCGCATGCACGATGCCCGCCATCGGGCTGGTAGCGCCGGCGCGCACATTGGTCACCGTGCGCGCGATGGTCCCCGTGGCGGGGATGCCGCCGAAGAAGGGCGCCACGAAATTGGCCACGCCCTGCGCCATCAGCTCCTGGTTCGGGTCGTGCCGCGGCAGCTCGATGAGGTTGTCGGCCACCCGTGCGCACAGCAGCGACTCGATGGCGCCGAGCAGCGCGATGGTGATGGTCGGAATGACCAGCTGCTTGACCGTCTCCCAGGTGAAGTCGGGCAGCGCGAAGGCCGGCAGCGCGCGCGGAATGCCGCCGAAGCGCGTGCCGATGGTCTCCACCGGCAGCTGCAGCAGCGCGCTCTCGACCGTCAGCGTCGTCAGCGCGATGATCGGCCCTGGCATGCGCGAGGCCATGCGGAACGGCCGCTGCTGCAGCAGCACGTCGGGCAGCACCGTGCTGCCCGGCTTGAACAGCCGTGGCCACGCGAACAGGCCGCCGAAGCAGGCCACGCCGATGGCTAGCGCATAGGGGTTCAGCGTGCCGATGTGCGTGGCGAAGGCGTGGATCTGCGAGAAGAAGTCGGCCGGCAGCTTGTCCAGCTGCAAGCCCAGCAGGTCGCGCACCTGGGACAGCGCGATCAGCACCGCGATGCCGTTGGTGAAGCCGATGACGATGGTGATCGGGATGTAGCGCACCAGGGCGCCGAGCTTGAACAGCCCGAGCACGAACAGCAGCAGCCCGGCGAGCATCGTCGCGATCAGCAGGTTGGCCAGGCCGTAGCGCTGCACGATGCCGTAGACGATGACGATGAAGGCGCCCGCCGGCCCGCCGATCTGCACGCTGGAGCCGCCGAGCGCGGAGATCAGCAGGCCGGCGATGATGGCGGTGAACAGGCCCTGCTCGGGCTTGACGCCCGACGCGATGGCGAAGGCCATGGCCAGCGGCAGCGCGACGATGCCCACGGTGACGCCGGCGCCCACATCGCGCCAGAACTGATGGCTGGTGTAGCCGCGCAGGCTGTCGAGCAGGCGCGGGCGAAAGCGTTGCAAGTCCATGTGGCCCCGCCTGTCAACGTCGGGCCGCGCGCTTGCTCGCGCGCGGCTTGCGCTGGGCGGCGGGCGTCTCGGCCGCCGGCAGGCCACTGGGCACGTAGCTCACGCCATGCTGCGCCAGGTAGTCGCGGATTAGCTGGCGCACCACCTGCGAAGGCGTCAGGTCCTGCAGCGCACACAGGCGCTCGAACGCGGCCTTCTTGGCGGGGTCGATCAGCAGCGTGAGTCGAGCCGTTTTCAGTTCCATGCGCCCTCGGCATGTTAATGCGATGTGCGTTGGCATCGCATCCTACTGGCATAGAATTCGCTTTACAAGCGGCGACGATGTTCAACGAGCTTTATCCCAGCGATCCCGACCGCGTGAAGCCTTTCGTCTACGAGGACGCGGGCACGCTGTCGCTGCACTTCGACATCTCGGCCATCCAGAGCCGCATGCGCCGCGACGATCCCGCCGCGCTGGACCTCGACTACACGCGCGCGATGATGGGCTGCCTGCTGTTCGAGCCGCAGCCCAAGTCCATGCTGATGATCGGGCTGGGCGGCGGCTCGCTGCCCAAGTACTGCCGCAAGCATCTGCCGCAGGCCGACATCACGGTGGTCGAGATCAACCCGCACGTCATCGCCATGCGCGAAACCTTCTGCGTGCCGCCCGACGATGCCCGCTTTCGCGTGCTGTGCGACGACGGCGCGGCCTTCGTCGCGACGGCGCCGCCGCGCCACGACGTGATCCTCGTCGACGGATTCAGCTACGACGGGCAGCCCGAGGCCTTGAGCACGCCCGCGTTCTATGCCGATTGCCGCGCGGCGCTGGCCGCGGGCGGTGTGCTGGTGGTCAACCTGCACGCCGATGGCGGCAACCGCGTCGTGTTTGCTTGCGACGAGCGGGCGATGCGCCGCTGCGCCGCCGAATTCCGCCCGCGCCTGGCGGCGCTGGACGAGGTGCACCGGCGCACGCTGCGCGGCTGCGCCGAGCGCCTGGCTCGCGCGCTGGCTTAGCGCACTCTCATGCCGGGGGTGGCGCCCGGCCAAGGCTCCAGCACATAGAGGCCCGGCTCGGCCTTCTCGTCGGCATGCGAGGCGGCCAGCACCATGCCTTCGCTGATGCCGAACTTCATCTTTCGCGGCGCGAGGTTGGCCACCATCACGGTGAACTTGCCGATCAGGTCTGCGGGTTGGTAGGCCGAACGGATGCCCGAGAACACGTTGCGAAGGCGTGGGCGCCCCTGCGGGTCGGGCCCCTCGCCGATGTCCAACGTCAGGCGCAGCAGCTTGTCGCTGCCTTCGACCGTCTCGGCATCGACGATCTTCGCGATGCGCAGGTCGACCTTTGCAAAGTCGCCGATCGCGATCTCCGGCGCGATGTCCTCGCCGCCGGGGCTGACCTTCGCCGCGGCCGGCGGCTCGAACAGCGCATCGAGCAGCTTGGGGTCGACGCGCTGCATCAGGTGCTGGTACTGGCCGATGGTGTGCGCGCCGAGCGGGCGTGATGCGTCGTCGAAGGTCATCGGCTCGATGCGCAGGAAGGCCTCGACCTGGCGGCTCAGCGCGGGCAGCACGAGATAGAGCGTGAGCAGGCGGAACGCCTCGATGCACACGGTGCACACGTCGTGCAGTGCGGCCTCCTGGCCCTCTTGCTTGGCCAGATCCCACGGCTTGTGCTGGTCGACGTACTCGTTCACGCGGTCGGCCAGCAGCATCACCTCGCGCACCGCCTTGCCGAACTCGCGCTCCTCGTAGAGCTCTTCGAGGTTCGGCCGTGCCGCGCGCAGGTGCTCGAGCACCACGTTGCCTTCGACGCCGACGTCGCCGGACAGGCGCCCGTCGAAGCGCTTGCTGAGGAAGCCAGCGGCGCGGCTGGCGATGTTGATGTATTTGCCGACGAGGTCGCTGTTGACGCGGGCGACGAAGTCGTCGGGGTTGAAGTCGACGTCTTCGACCTTGGCGTTGAGCTTGGCCGCGATGTAGTAGCGCAGCCACTCGGCGTTCATGCCGAGCTCGAGGTACTTCAGCGGCGAGATGCCGGTACCGCGGCTCTTGCTCATCTTCTCGCCGCTCACGGTGATGAAGCCGTGCACGAACACGTGGTTCGGCGTCTTGCGGCCGCTGAAGTGCAGCATCGCCGGCCAGAACAGCGTGTGGAAGTAGGTGATGTCCTTGCCGATGAAGTGGATCTGCTCGACCTGCGGGTCGGCCATGAAGGCGTCGAAGTCCAGGTTCTTCTTGCCGAAGTAGTTCTTCAGCGATGCGAGGTAGCCCACCGGCGCGTCGAGCCAGACGTAGAAGTACTTGTCGTCGGTGTCGGGAATGCGGATGCCGAAGTAGGGCGCATCGCGGCTGATGTCCCAGTCGGCGAGGCCGCCATGGCCATGCTCGTCGGTGGCGAACCACTCGCGGATCTTGTTGAGCACCTCGGGTTGCAGGCGCCCCGGCGCGTGCGTCCATTCCTTGAGGTAATCGAGGCAGCGCTGCGACGACAGCTCGAAGAAGTGGTGCGCGCTGCTCTTCATCACCGGCGTCGCGCCGCTCAGGGCCGAGTATGGGTTCTTCAGCTCGGTGGGGGCATACACCGCGCCGCACACCTCGCAGGAGTCGCCGTACTGGTCCTTCGCGCCGCAGCGCGGGCACTCGCCCTTGATGTAGCGGTCGGGCAGGAACATGTTCTTCACCGGGTCGAAGAACTGCGCGATCGTTCGCTCGGCAATCAGGCCCTGCTTGCGCAGCGCGCGGTAGATGTCCTGCGCCAGCTCGTGGTTCTCCGGGCCGTCGGTGGAGTGCCAGTTGTCGAAGCCGATGTGAAAGCCGTCGAGGTATTGCTGGCGCCCGGCAGCGATCTCGGCCACGAACTCCTGCGGCGTCTTGCCGGCCTTTTCGGCGGCAATCATGATCGGCGCGCCGTGTGCATCGTCGGCGCAGACGAAGTGCACCTCGTTGCCGCGCATGCGCTGGTAACGCACCCAGATGTCGGCCTGGATGTACTCCATCATGTGGCCGACGTGGAAGGCGGCGTTGGCGTAGGGCAGGGCGGTGGTGACGAAGAGCTTGCGGGGCATGGCAGGACGCGGCCTTGAGCGTCAAAAGCGGGAATTCTAGGCTCCAGGAGCATCACGGCGGGCTTAAGACGGGCAAGCCCCAGCCGTAAAACAGGCTGTAGCCGGGCGAAGCGCCGCCCCGGCCAGGGAGCCTTTCAGAGCCAAACATGGCCGAACTCGATACCGCCCGCCAGAGCCTGACGCTGAAGATCGTCTACTACGGCCCTGCCTTGTCGGGCAAGACGACCAACCTGCAACGTCTGCACGACCTGCTGTCGCCCGAGCTCAAGGGCGACATGATGACGCTGGACACGCGCAACGACCGCACGCTGTTCTTCGACCTGGTGCCGCTGGGGTTTCGCGCGCCGTCGGGCTTGCTGCTGAAGTTCAAGCTCTTCACCGTGCCCGGCCAAGTGGCGCACGACGCCACGCGCAAGGCCGTGCTGTCGCGCGCCGACGGCGTGGTTTTCGTCGCCGACTCGCAGCGCCACCAGGGCGTGAACAACGGCGAAGCCTTCGACAACCTGGTGCGCAACGCGCAGCAGGTGGGGCTCGATTTCGAGCGCCTGCCGCTGGTCGTGCAATACAACAAGCGCGATCTGCCAGACATCTTCGGCGAGCACGAGGTGCGCCAGCGCTGGGACCGCGCGCCGTGGCCCGTGACATTTGCCACGGCAAGCGCCGGTTCGGGTGTGCGCGAGACCTACGAGGCGCTGCTGCAGCGGCTGTATGTGCGCGCCGACGAGCAATATGCACTGCTCAATGAGCACGGCGTCACCGCCGAGCGCTTCGTCTCACTGGCCTGCACCGCATGAACGCCCCGCAAGACCTGGCCGCCGGCCTCGACTTCGACCGCGCCTACACGCTCGGCGGCTTCGTCGAGGCGATCGACCGCAAGCGCCTGGCGCATGCACTGGAGACGCTGCTCGGGCCGGAATTCGTGCTCGAAGACGAGCGCGGCGTGCCGCTGATCGCCGGCTCGGCGCCGCGCGGCGCGCTGCCGGCCGTGCCGCTCCTCTATGAGCTGGAAACGATCGGCCGACTGAGCGCCGCGTGCGCGCCCAGCGAGCTCGCCGCCGCCGCGGCGCTGCTGCAGATCCTGATTGCCGCCGCCGCACGCGACCGCATGACCGCCGAGTTGCACCTGAACGCCACGCAGGACAGCTACCGCACGCTGGCCGACAAGCATGCGGCACTCGAAGCCTCCGAGGCGCGCTACCGCGACCTCGCGCAGCAGCTCGAGCAGCGCGTGAAAGAGCAGGTCGGCGTCATCGAAGACGCGCAACGGCAGCTCTTCCAGGCCGAGAAGATGGCCTCGGTGGGCCAGCTCGCCGCCGGCATGGCGCACGAGATCAACAATCCGATCGGCTTCATCCAGAGCAACCTGCGCACGGCGCGCGACTATGCGGCGCAGCTGCGCACCTTGAGCGGCCCGGTGAAGGAGGGCCACGCCGCCGAGGTGGCCGCGCTGTGGCAGCGTCACGACCTCGACTTCGTGCTCGACGACTTCAGCGCGCTGATCGACGAATCGGTGTCCGGCGCACAGCGCATCGCGCGCATCGTCGCCGACCTGAAGGCTTTCTCCAGCATCGATGCCAGCGGAGACGTGGTGGACCTCAACGAGACGCTGCGCATCGTCGTGCGCCTGGCGCAGACGCAGATCGGCACGCACGCGCTGATCGCGTTGGAGCTCGATGCACTGCCACCGCTCAAGGGCGACGCCGGCAAGCTGAACCAGGTGTTCTTGAGCCTGATCCAGAACGCCGACCAGGCGGTGATGGAAGGCGGCGCGATCTGCGTGCGTGGCAGCGTGGCGGACGAAGGCGTGCGCATCGAGGTCGAGGACAACGGCTGCGGCATTGCGGCGCGCGTGCTGCCGCGGGTGTTCGACCCCTTCTTCACGACGCGCCCCGTCGGCCAGGGCACCGGCCTCGGGCTCACCGTCAGCCGCGACATCGTCGCCGCGCACGGCGGGCGCATGGACATCGAGAGCCAGGTGGACCGCGGCACGCGAGTGATCGTCTACCTGCCGGCCGAGCAGCACTGACATGTCCTATGCCGCCCTCTTCACCGGCAGCCCGCCGGCGCAGGCCGAGCCGCCGAGGCCGGCGGCGCCGCGCTATCGCATACTGCTGGTCGACGACGAGCCGAACGTGCTGAGTGCGCTCAAGCGCGTGTTCCGCCAGGAGAACTACGAGATCGTCACCGCGGTCAACGGCAACGAGGCCTTGATCGCGCTGAAGACGCAGGCCTTTCACGTCGTCATCAGCGACTTCATGATGCCCGGCATGGACGGTGGCGAGGTGCTCAAGCAGGTGCGCGCGCTGCAGCCCGACACCATCCGCATGATGCTCACCGGCCATGCCGACGTGAGTGCGGTGGTCGCCGCGGTGAAGGCGGGCGCCGTCTACAAGTTCATGCTCAAGCCGTGGAACGACGATGATCTGCGCGTCACCGTCGCGCTGGCCATCGAGCAGCACGAGCTGGTGCAGAAGAACCGCCGGCTGCAGCAGCAGCGCAAGGAGCCGGTGATCAGGATCCTGCTCGACAAGGGCTGGGCGGAGGAGTCGGCGATCCACGCCATCCTGCGCAAGGAGCTGCTGATCGAGGAGGTGTCGCCGGCAGAGTTCAAGGTGGACGCGGGCGTCGCGTCGCTGGTGCCGGCGTCGATGTGCCGCAAGCAGGCTATCGTGCCGCTGAAGCTCGAAGCCAAGCGGCTGACGCTGGCGATGGCCGACCCGCTGGACACCGGCCTGCTCGACGACCTGCGCTTCGTCATCGGGCTGGAGATCCAGCCGGTGCTGGCCAGCACCAAGGCCATCCACGCCAAGCTCGACGAGCTGCACGGCGCCCCCGAGCGCGACGACATCACCGACCTCAACACGGTGGCGATGCTCACCGATCCGGTCGAGGGCATCGAGGTGGTGATCGACGACGACGTCGACGATGCCTCGCTCGAAGACCTGCTCAAGAGCAGCGACGAGCCGCCGGCGATCCGCCTGGTGAACTCCGCCATCCTCGAGGCCATCCGCCTCGGTGCCAGCGACATCCACGTGCAGCCGCGCGCGAAGAACGTGGTCGTGCGCTACCGCATCGACGGCATCCTGCAGGACAAGATCCACATCCCGCACCAGCTCCACCAGAGCTTCGTGTCGCGGCTGAAGATCATGGCGGAGATGGACATCTCCGAGCGCCGCCGCCCGCAGGACGGGCGCATCACGGTGAAGACGCCGTCGCGCGTGGTGGACCTGCGCATCTCGACCCTGCCGACGATCAACGGCGAGAAGATCGTGATGCGCATGCTCGACCGCAATGCGCCGGTGCTGCGCATCGAGGCGCTCGGCTTCGACGGCCGCGACCTCGCGCGCATCGAGCGCGCGGTGGCCAAGCCGCAGGGCATCGTGCTCGCCACCGGCCCCACCGGCAGCGGCAAGACCACCACCTTGTACAGCCTGCTGCAGCACGGCATCACGCCGACGAAGAACTACGTCTCCATCGAGGACCCGGTGGAGTACTACATGGACCAGGCCGGCCAGGTGCACATCCGCGAGCGCATCGGCCTGACCTTCCCGGTGGTGCTGCGCTCGATCCTGCGCCAGGACCCGGACGTGGTGCTGCTCGGCGAGATCCGCGATCTGGAGACCGCCGAGGTGGCTTTCCACGCGGCGCTCACCGGCCACCAGGTGTTCAGCACCTTGCACACCAATTCGGCGATCGCCAGCGTCGCGCGCCTGCTCGACTTGGGGCTCAAGCCCTTCGTCATCGCCACCGCGCTCGAAGCCATCATCGCGCAGCGCCTCGTGCGCAAGGTGTGCGCCGAATGCCGGCAGGAGCACACGCCCGATGCGCGCACGCTCGACCTGCTCGGTTTGCGCAGCCAGGGCCTCGGTGGCCCGCTCTACCAGGGCGTGGGCTGCCGCAGCTGCCACGGCAGCGGCTACAAGGGCCGGCTCGGGCTGTACGAGCTGCTGGTGCCCGACGAGCAACTGCGCGGCCTGATCGCCGGCGGCGCCAGCATGCTCGACATGACGCAGGCCGCGCGGCGCCTCGGCGCGCGCACGCTGTACGAGGATGCCTTCGACAAGATGCGCCAGGGCGTGACCAGCGCCGACGAGGTGCTGCGCGTGCTCGGCCCCATCGGCGCCTAGCCAGCGCGTCCTTCGCACTGCGTGACGAATCTCTCAGCGACGCCGTCTATTGCAAGTCAATCCCTCGACGGAGGGGGTGCCGGTCGGTACAACGGTAACCATCTGTTGCGGCCCTGAGTCCACGGGTGTGCGGCGGTGAATCGAGGTGCCGGGATGAGCACGGACGTCGTTGGGAATGTGCGAGCAGTGCTGAACGCGCTGATTTGCACGGTGGCGCTGGCAGGGTCGCCTGCCGCGCAGGCGCAAACCGCGAGCACGGCGGCGCAAGCCAAGCTCTCGGCCGATCTGCAGGCCGCCATCTCGTCTTCCACCGCCGTGAGCGTGCCCTGGGCACGCTCGCTGAATGGCGAGTTGCTGGTGCGGGTGATCGTCAGCGCCAACGGCGACGACGCTCTGCTCACATCGCTGCGCCAGGCCGTTCTGTCGCTCGGCGGCTCGGTCTACTACAACTACGCATCGATCCGCGCCGTGGCGGTGCTGTTGCCGGCGTCGCACCTGCTCGATCTGGCCGCGCGCGACGATGTGCTGAGCATCTCGCCGAACCGCCCGGTGGCGCGCACCGCCAGCACCTTGCAGCTCACCACCGGCGCCAGCGTCGCGCCGCCGCCCGCGCGCGGCGCGCTCGATGGCAGCGGCGTCGGCATCGCGGTGTTGGACTCCGGCCTCGACTGGAATCACCAGAGTCTGGGCATCAGCCCGCTCGGCCTCAAGGGCCCGACGCGCGTGCGCCAGGTGCTGGACTTCGCGCGCATCGGCCAGACCTTGGCCGACCCGGCGTGGACGCGCGGCGTGGACCTGTCGGCCTCGGTCAGCGTCACGCTCGACGGCAGCAAGTTCACCAGCGCGCTGCAGCTGAAGCAGCAGCCGAGCCTCACCTTGCCCGACCCCTACGGCCACGGCACGCACGTCGCCGCGGCGGCCGCCGGCAGTGCCGCCTACCAGTGGCCGGACACCACGGGCGTCGCGCCCAACGCGAGCCTCTACGACCTGCGCGTGCTCGACGACAAGGGCGTCGGCAACCTCGCCGATGTGATCGCCGGCATCGACTGGGTCACGCAGCACGCGAAGCTCTTGAACATCCGCGTGATGAACCTGAGCCTGGCGGCCGGTTCCACCGAGTCCTACCTCACCGACCCGCTGGCGCGCGCCGCGCGCGCCGCGTCGGCCACCGGCATCGTCGTCGTCGTCGCCGCCGGCAATGCGGGCAAGACGGCCGATGGCCGCGAGCAATACGGCGCGGTCGGCTCGCCGGGCCACGACCCGTCGGTGATTACCGTCGGTGCGGTGAACCTGCACGCCACGGCGGCGCGCAGCGACGACACCGTGGCCGGCTTCAGTTCGCGCGGGCCGACGCGCGGGCGCACCACGCTCGCCGGCCAACCCTGGATCGACAACCTGCTCAAGCCCGATATCGTCGCGCCGGGCAACCGCATCGTCGGCGCGCTGTCGGCCGACGTGCTGGGCACGCGCGCGAGTTGGAACGCCCTGGTCACGAGTTACCCGCAACTCGCGCAGGTGCCGGGCGCCGCGCAAGCGCCGAACCAGACGCTGATGGAGCTCAGCGGCACCTCGGTGGCCGCGCCGGTGGTCAGCGGCGCGGTGGCGCTGATGCTGCAGGTCAACCCCGGGCTGACGCCGCCGCTGGTCAAGGCGATCCTGCAGTACAGCGCGCAGCCGCTGCCCACGGCCAACCTGCTGCAGCAGGGCACGGGCCTGCTGAACATCGACGGCGCCGTGCGCCTGGCCGCCGCGCTGCGCACCGACATCGGCCCGGCGCTCGCCGCCGGCACCTTGCGCGCGGGCGACCCGCTGCTCGCCGCCGGCCGCACGTTGCCGGTGGCGCAGTCGACGATCGCCGGCCAGACTTTCGCGTGGGGCCGCCTCGTCACGGCCGGCGGCAATTACGTGCTCACCGGCGACCCGCTGTTCACGCGCTGGCAGCCGATGTACGACCCGCGCCTCACGTGGACGCGCAATGTCGTGCTGCGCAGCACCGTGAGCTACTGGCCGCTGACCACCATCCCGCGCGCAGTGAACGAAGCCCGCATCGCCAGCCAGACGCTGGTGACGCCGGGCGTGCGCTGGGTCAACGGCTCGTTCGCCAACTGGCCGGATGGCGCCCTCACGCCGACGGCGCTGATGGCAGGCCAGGCCGCGATGGGCAGCGGCTTCATCTTGAGTGAAGGCTTCATCCTGAGCGAGGGCTTCATCCTCAGCGAGGGCTTCCTCAGCGAAGGCTTCATCTTGAGCGAGGGCTTCGTCCTCAGCGAGGGATTCATCCTGAGCGAAGGCTTCATCCTCAGCGAGTCGACCGCGGGGGGTGAGAAGTGACCGCTTGGGGCGTGTTCCGCGCCGCGCACCTGCACGACTACAACCGAGCGGCCACGCGCTACTGGTTCGCGCTGGCGGCTTGCGGCGTGCAGGCGCTCGTCGGCGCGGCGCTGCTCATCGCGCAGCGCGATGCGGCCGAGCTGTGGCAGATCGCCGGCTGGACGGCGCTGGTGGCGGTGGCCGCCGCCTTCCCGATCCCCATTCCGCGCAGCAAGCACTCGATCGCCACCGGCGACTGCGTGATCTTCCTGCTGCTCGCGCTGCATGGCATGCCTGCCGCGGTGCTGGCCGCCGGCCTCGAAGGCTGGATCGGCGCGCTGCGCAGCTCCACGCGGCTGACCAGCCGCGTCGCCAGCTTCGCCGCCGCGGCCACCGGCATGGCGCTCAGCGGCGCGCTGTTCGAGCTGGCGCAGCCTTGGCTGCAGTCGAGTGGCCTGCCGCTCGCCGCCGCGCACCTGGCGGCGCTGGCACTGGCGGCACTCACGCACTACGCGATCAGCACGGTGGCGCTGATGCAGGTGGTGTACATCAAACGCGGGCTGCACCTCTCGAGCGCCGAGTGGCTGGCCAGCACCAACTGGGTCGGCACGCTGTTTCTCGTGTCGGCGGTGCTCGCCGGGGCGCTGTCGCTCAATGCGCAGCAGTTCGGCCGCTCAGCGGCGGCGGTGGGTGTGCTGGTGATCGGCCTGTCGCTGGCACTGCTGCGCATGCACTTCCGCCAGCAGATCGCCGCGCACGAGGCGCAGGAGGCGCGCGTCGCGGCGGCCGAGCGCGAGGCGGCGCAGAACCAGAAGCGCTTTCATGCGGCATTCACACATGCGTCGATCGGCATGGCCATCGTGTCGCCCGACGGCACGGTGCTGCAGGTCAACCAGGCGCTGTGTGCGCTGCTTGGCTATGGGGAGGCACAGCTGCAGGGCGGGCCCTTCAACCGCCTGCTGCACCCGAGCGATGCGGCGCTGCTCGGCCGCCATGTGGCGGGCGTCAGCGAGCGCCGCACCGACACCTTCTCGATCGACCTGCGCTGCCTCAGCGCCGTGCAGCGCGAGACCTGGGTCTCGCTGCACTGCGCGCTGTTCGACGACCAGGGCATGGCCGGCGCCGGCCTGATCTACCAGCTGCACGACATCACGTCGCGCCGCCGCGCCGAGGGCGAGCTGCAGCACATCGCCTATCACGACAGCCTCACCGACCTCGCCAACCGCAGCTGCTTCCTCGAGCGCCTGAGCGTCGCGGTGGAGCACAGCCGCACCGACCGCCGCTTCAGCTTCGCGGTGATGTACCTCGACCTCGACCGCTTCAAGCTCGTCAACGACAGCCTCGGCCACCCGGCCGGCGACGAGCTGCTGAAGGAAGTGGCGCGCCGCCTGGCCACCTGCGTGCGGCCGCGCGACCTGGTGGCGCGGCTGGGCGGCGACGAGTTCGCCATCCTGCTCGAGGAGACGCACGAGCACGCCGACGCCATCGCCCTGGGCCAGCGCCTGCTGCAGGCGCTGGAGGTGCCGGTGAGCATCAACGGCACCGAGCTGCGCCCGCTGGCCAGCATCGGCATCACCTTCAGCGACCTCGGCTACCGCGAGCCCGACGAGATCCTGCGCGATGCCGATCTCGCGATGTACAAGTCCAAGTCCGACGGCAAGGGCCGCATGAGCCTGTTCGATGCGAGCCTGCACGAGCACCTGAGCCACCGGCTGCAGCTCGAAGCCGACCTGCGGCGCGCCATCGGCGAGGGGCAGCTGTCGCTGGCCTACCAGCCGTTGTATGCGCTGCAGCCGCACCGCCTCGTCGGCTTCGAGGCGCTGGCGCGCTGGACGCATCCGCAGCGCGGCATCATCCCGCCCAGCGTGTTCATCGCGTTGGCGGAAGAAACCGGCTGCATCGAGGCGCTCACCACCTGGGCCATCGACGAGGCCGTGCGCCAGCTCGCCGCGTGGCGGCGCGACATGCCGTGGCCGGGCGACCTGGTGATGCACGTCAACGCGTCGGGCCAGGACGTGTCGCGCCCGGACCTGGTGCCGCATGTGCGCGAGGTGCTGGTCCGCCATGGCGTGCCGGCGAAGCTGCTGACGCTGGAGATCACCGAGAGCACGCTGATGGAGCAGCGCGAGCGGGCGCTGAAGACGCTCTCCGAGCTGTCGGCGCTGGGCGTGAAGCTGAGCATCGACGACTTCGGCACCGGTTACTCATCGCTCGCCTACCTCAGCACCTTGCCCTTCGACTGCCTGAAGATCGACCGTTCCTTCGTGATCGGCATGCAGCAGAGCCCGCAGAACGTGGAGATCGTGCGCACCGTGTTGTCGCTGGGGCGCACGCTGAACAAACAGGTCATCGCCGAGGGCATCGAGACGCGCGACCAGCTCGAATGCTTGAAGGAGCTGGGCACGCCGATCGGCCAGGGCTATCTGCTGGCGCGGCCGATGACTCCGAGGCAGGCCGGCGAGCTGCTGCACGAGCCGGCCATCGCGCTGGTGTGAGACCACGCCGCTGCGGCGCTTCAAGCGGACACCGCGGATCCGGCTCTGCCGGTCCGCCGGTGTCGCCCCTTGAAGGGGCGGCCGAAGGCCGTAGGGGTGGTCCTAGTCACGCGCTAGACTGCGCCAATGGCCTCCACTGTTTCCGAATCCGCCGTCCTCGACGCGCTGAAATCCGTCGTCGACCCGAACACCGGGCACGACTTCGTCTCCACCAAGCAGCTGAAGAGCCTGCGCATCGCCGGCGACGGCGGTGTGGCCTTCGAGGTCGAGCTGGGATATCCGGCGAAAAGCCAGCTCGATGGCTTGCGCGCCGCCCTGGTCGCCGCCGCGCGGGGCGTTCCCGGCGTGAGCAACGTCAGTGTCGGGCTGTCGTCGAAGGTCATCGCGCACCAGGTGCAGCGCGGCGTGCAGCTGCTGCCCGGCGTGAAGAACATCGTCGCGGTGGCGTCCGGCAAGGGCGGCGTGGGCAAGAGCACGACCGCCGTGAACCTGGCGCTGGCGCTGGCCGCCGAAGGCGCGACCGTGGGCATCCTCGATGCCGACATCTACGGCCCCAGCCAGCCGACGATGATGGGCGTCAGCGGCCGGCCCGAGAGCGCCGACGGCAAGACGATGGAGCCGCTGGTCAACTACGGCGTGCAGATGATGTCGATCGGCTTCCTCATCGAGCCCGACCAGGCCATGATCTGGCGCGGCCCGATGGCCACGCAGGCGCTGGAGCAGCTGCTGCGCCAGACCAACTGGCAGGATCTCGACTACCTGATCGTCGACATGCCGCCGGGCACCGGCGACATCGCCTTGACGCTGTCGCAGCGCGTGCCGCTGACCGGCGCGATCATCGTCACCACGCCGCAGGACATCGCACTGATCGATGCGATCAAGGGCCTGAAGATGTTCGAGAAGGTGGGGGTGCCCATCCTCGGCATCGTCGAGAACATGGCGGTGCACGTGTGCTCGAACTGCGGCCACGTCGAGCACATCTTCGGCGCCGAAGGCGGCAAGCGCATGGCCGCCGAATACGGCGTCGAGCACCTGGCCGCGCTGCCGCTGGCGATGAGCATCCGCGAGCACGCCGACTCCGGCCACCCGACGGTGGTGGCCGACCCCGATGGCGAAGTGGCCGCGATGTACCGCGCGCTGGCGCGCAAGATGGCGGTGAAGGTTGCGGCCAAGGCCAAGGACTTCTCCGCCAAGTTCCCGACCATCACCGTCTCGAAGAACACTTGACGGCGTGAACCTGCTCGAAGCCATGCGCTACCTGGCGGCGCTCGAGCAGCACCGCCATTTCGGGCGCGCCGCGCAGGCCTGCCACATCACGCAGCCGGCCTTGTCGAACGCGGTGCGCGCGCTCGAAGAGGAATTCGGCGTCGCCATCGTGCGCCGCGGACGGCAGTACGAAGGGCTCACGCCCGAGGGCGAGCGCGTGCTCGCCGCGGCGCACCGCATGCTGCACGAGCGCGAGGCCTTGCGCCAGGAGCTGCGCTCGGCCGCCGAGCAGCCGCAGGGTGGGCTGGCGATCGGCGCCGTGCCCACCGCCACGCCGGTGGCCGCGCGCTTCGCGGCCTGGCTGCAGGCGCGCCATCCGCGCTTGCGGCCGGCGGTGCGCTCGCTCAGCTCCACCGAGATCGAGACCGGCATCGATGCCTTGTCGCTCGACATCGCCTTCGGCTACACCGATCGCTTGTCGGCGCGGCGCGTCGAGGTGCTGCCGCAGTACACCGAGCACTACTTCCTGCTGCGCCGTGCCGAGGTGCCGGGCACGCCGCGCATCGGCGAGCCGATCACCTGGCACGACGCCGCGCAGCGGCCGCTGTGCATGCTGACGCCCGAGATGCACAACCGCGCGATCATCGATGCGTCGTTCGCTGCCGCCGGCGCGCATGTGTCGCCGGCGATCGAGACCAACTCGGTGCTGACCTTGGTGCTGTCGGTGGTAGCCGGCGAGGTGTGCAGCGTGATGCCCGGCGCGCTCGTCGCGTTGGCGCTGCAGTACCCCGAGCTGCAGGCCCTGCCGCTGACCGAGCCGCAGGTCCTCACGCCCATCGGCCTGCTGCTGCCGACCCATGCGCGGCGGTCGCTGGCGCAGCAGGCAGCGCTCAAGCTGGCGCAGGATGGGCAGTGGCTGGCGCATGCCGCGGCGCACAGCGGGCCGCTGTCATTCGCTGGCTGAATCGACACAATTCGAGAAGTGATTGGACGGCCCCCGCGGTGCTCCGCAATAGTCGCGATGACCCTTGCCAGGTGAAGTCCGTTGAACCATCCCGTCATTCCGATCGCCCCCATCAGCGCCAGCCGTGAGCGCAAGCGCCAGGCGCCCAAGGGCCGCCGCGTCGACCCCGTCGCGCTGGCCGAAGTGCGCGCGCTGCTCGGCGATGCGCCGCGCCGACGCGATCTCCTGATCGAGCATCTGCACCGCATCAACGACCGCTACCGCCAGCTTGCCGCACCGCACCTGGCGGCGCTGGCGCAGGAATTGAAGCTGTCGCAGGCCGAGGTGTTCGAGGTGGCGAGCTTCTATCACCACTTCGAGGTGGTGAAGGAGGGGCCGGACGGCCGCGTGCAGCCGGCATCCACACTCACCGTGCGCGTGTGCGATGGCCTGAGCTGCGAGCTCGCCGGCGCGCGGGCGCTGCTGGCCAAGCTGCCGGCGCTGCTCGGCACCGAGGTGCGCGTCGTCAGTGCGCCATGCGTCGGCCGCTGCGAGCAGGCGCCGGTGGCGGTGGTGCAGCACAACGCCGTGACCTGCGCGACGCCCGAGGCGGTTCAGGCCACCGTGGAATCGCGCGCCATGCAGCCCGTGATGGAGCCGCACGTCGACCTGGCGGCCTACATCGCGCAAGGCGGCTATGCACTGCTGCGCGACTGCGTCGAAGGCCGGCGCGATGTCGAGAGCGTGCTGAAGACGCTGGAAGACTCCGGCTTGCGCGGTCTCGGCGGTGCCGGCTTCCCGGCCGGCCGCAAGTGGCGCATCGTGCGCGCTGAAGCTGCACCGCGGCTGATGGCGGTGAACATCGATGAAGGCGAGCCCGGTACGTTCAAGGATCGCGTGTACCTCGAACGCGACCCGCACCGCTTTCTCGAAGGCATGCTGATCGCCGCGTGGGCGGTCGGCATCGAAGGCATCTACGTCTACCTGCGCGACGAGTACCACGGTTGCCGCGCGATGCTCGAGGCCGAGCTCGCAAAGCTGCGCGCGAATCCGCCCGTGCCCGAG